>JAAZIX010000201.1 GCA_012800655.1 Clostridiaceae bacterium
AGAGCGCTATCAACGAGGGTCTGATACGGGGTCCCCGCATGGTAGTTTGCGGCTTAGGTATAGCGTCGACCGGGGGACACGAGACGCACCGCTATGCGGGCGCCGTGGAGGCCGATGGGCCGGATGCGGTGATGCGGGCTACCCGAGAGGAGATCAAACTGGGGGCGGATTTCATCAAGCTCATGGTAAGCGGCGGGCTGGGCGGCATGCCTGAGCACGAGCATCCCGGCTGGACGGAGTTCTCCGTTCCGGAGATCGCCGCCGCCTGCTACGCGGCCCACTCCCACAACCGCACGGTGACCGTTCACGCCATGGGGGAAGAGCCTGTACTCAACGCGCTAAAAGGCGGGGTCGACGGTATCGAGCACGGCGCGTCCCTCACTGAGGAAGCGCTGGATATCATGTGCGAACGGAATGTATACTACGTGCCCACCATGAGCGGTATCACGGCAGTGGCGGATAGGGAAGAGAGGAACGGAAGTTCTGAGCTTGCCGCTATGATGCGGGAGTTGGTGGTGTATCCCCAGCGTGAAAGCGTAAAGAAAGCCCATGGACGAGGTATTTTAATCGGGGCGGGCTCAGATACGCTGGGTAGCGTGACGAATGAGTTGCTGCTAATGCAGGAATGCGGCATGAGTGTGCAGGAAGCCTTATGGACGGCCACCATTAATGCGGCGAAAATTCTGCGTTGGGAAGACAGGCTGGGCACAGTGGAACCCGGCAAGCTGGCGGATCTGCTTATTGTGGAGAAGAGTCCGCTGGAGGATCTGCGCAATCTGAATCTGGTGCGGACCGTCCTGTTGAACGGCGAGATTGTATCCCCGAGCTGGATGTCCAATTTATAACTCGAAAGTTACTAGAAAGCTACTCGAAAGGCCTTTCGGGGAATACTCGTGAAATGCTCGGTGAGACAGCTGGATCCTCGTAGATTGTTTATAGGATTCCCAAATTACCCGCCAAAGCCTATAATTGAGTTGCAAGACTACTTAGAGGAGGTTGAATTTTATGTCTGATTTAACAAAAGAAGAAATTGCGTTTGTCACACAGAATGTTGCAAATTCAAATTCACTAACTGTTGCTGAAATTTATGATGAATTATACGACCTTACTATTAAATCGATGGACATGAATGATGATCCGACAGATCAGACCTATTACATTGAACGCATTATGGATAAGTTGTTTCCGTTTGCGGGAAAGAAATGGACAGAGATAGCTTTAGTGATAACCTAATGTAGGCTTTAACCAAGTTATCATTTCTGCAACCGTCCTAGAGGCGGTTTTTTCGTGACCAAGCGGTGGCCGGTTCCATTCCGACGGCTTTCCCGCCGCCGGTGCCGACCTTCTCCGGAGTTCTTCAAATGGTACAGTTTTGGTACAGTTGGCAGAATCGCGGTTTAATTACGTCGGCTTGATAAAGGCAACTATAATTATTGGAATAGTGATAATTGTATCGTTATAGATAGCAACGAACATAAAAAAAGAACCATCAATAAAGACGGTTCTAGTTCACTTGGTCGAGGTGACAGGACTCGAACCTGCGACATCCTGCTCCCAAAGCAGGCGCGCTACCAACTGCGCTACACCTCGATATCGTCGCGTCTGAGTTCTCGCGACGGTTATCCTATCATATTTTCCCTTGGAGAGCCAAGATCAGGAGTATACAGGTAAGCAAAACAAACAGGGCACCGACAATCACACCGGGATGGAGCTGAAACTTTTTCGAGCCCTGGGCTCGGTCGGAGGCCGGAACGATTTTTGCCTTGCGCAGACCCAGAACGATCGGCTTATACAGCAGGATTGCGAGGGCTGCATTGATACTGCTTTTTATGATATTAAACGGCAGGAAAACTGTCGGGATAATTTGTATGATTTCCTCACGTGGTTTGCCGGTATAAATCGGAGTAATAATTATGTTCCAGAGGGCCATAGTGGCAGTGGCAAGGAGGGCTCCGACGACGAGCCCGATGACGGCTCCTCGGATATCGTGCTTCTTTTTGTAGATTGCGGCGGCAGTCATAGCAAAAGTGCAGGTACTGATAATGTTCATTATCAAGCCGATATAGCCCGTATTACTGACCGTGATCATTTCAATTATTGAAACTACCACCGAAATGATTGCGGCACTTAAGGGGCCGTAGATGAAGCCGGCTATGACGATGACCACATCTTTGGGCTCGTAGCTCAGAAAAAGTACAACGGGTATCTTTACGGTCAGCATGAGCACATAGGACAAGGCGGTCAACATGGACATGCTGATCAGATAGGTCAGTCGCTGCTTGCTTACGAGCGGGGGGCGTGATAGCGGGGAAGTGCCGTTAGAATTGGAAATTTCTTTCATGTTTTCAACCTCGTCGGGAATTGTAACACAGTGTGGATGAATTTGTGCTATCTTAACGGTACTAATTCGGATACAGGGGAGAAGCCATGCAGACATACGGATACATAGCCC
>JAAZIX010000202.1 GCA_012800655.1 Clostridiaceae bacterium
AGCACTCTTTGTGAGACCAGTTTGAGTAGCGCGAAGGGGGTGAGATGATATGACTGAGATAAGAGTTAAAGAGAACGAATCGTTAGACAGCGCTCTGCGGAGATTTAAGCGCTCCTGCGCGCGCTCGGGCATTTTAGCCGAGGTGCGTAAGCGCGAGTACTACGAAAAGCCCAGCGTTCGCCGTAAAAAGAAAGCAGAGGCGGCTCGTAAGCGTAAACGCTGATGTGAAGCGGTTATCATTCCCGGTAGCCGTCGCCAAGCAGAAAACAACAGATGCAGCAGTTCTGCACTGGGAGGAAGAGAGCCCGACGTCTAACGATGTCGGGCTTTTTGAATAGGGGAGAGTAAAGCGGAATGGCGGATATCAGCAAACAATTCCGACATAGTACCTGGTATTATCGGGCGGATCCGAATAATGGACAGACGAAGTCTGCATTTGCGGCGGCAACGATTGCGTCTACGAAGCAAACCGGCGCATCCGGACGGACTCCGGAGCGGATAGTGCGGGACTTGCTTACAGTACGTGGGCAGGGGCGAGAGCCGATGCCGCTGAAACCCGCCGCCGACAGCGATCAATATGTCCTCGACGAGTGGGAGCGGCTCCCGGCTCCGGAAGATTTTACGGAGATGCCAGCCGCCACCGGGCGCCTTCTGGCGGCGGTTCTTAAAAAGGAAAAAATTCTTATTCACGGTGATTATGACGTCGACGGAATTTGCGCAACGGTAGTTCTGTTGCGGTTTTTGCGGCGTTGCAAAGCCGATGTCGACTACTATATTCCCGAACGCCTGACCGACGGATACGGTCTGACCCAAAGCGGGGTAGATCTCGCCGTTTCCGGACGCTACGATCTTGTCATTACCGTCGATTGCGGGATTCGCTCTTTTGAAGAAGCGGAAAGCCTGGCCGCGGCCGGTATCGACCTGATAATTACCGACCATCATGAACCGCTGATCGATCATGGAAGAGTCATTCTCCCGCGGGCGAGCGCGGTGCTCAATCCCAAAATTCCGAAATCGGGCTATCCGTTCAAGGATTTGGCCGGAGTCAGCGTGGCGCTCAAGCTCTGCGCGGCTCTCGGTCCGATCTTCGGGTACAAAGATGCCTGGGAGAAGGGTGAAATCCTGGCCGCTTTGGGCACTTTGGCGGATAGCATGCCCTTGATCGGGGAAAACCGCCTGATTGTCCGACGCGCTCTACCGCGTCTGGCTACCTTGGTCGAGGAGGACGGCGGCTATCCGGGGTTGGCGGCTTTGCTGGCGACGGTAATACCGCATCCGGGTGACCGCGCCGGATTGAGCGCGAGCGACCTGGCTTATAAGCTGATTCCGTTGCTCAATGCGGCCGGCCGACTCGGCAGTTGCGAAGATGCCGTTCTCCTGCTGTTGGCGGATTCGACTGAGGCGGCGAGGCCGTATATCGCCGCTCTGCAGGCCGGGAATATCGAACGTCGCGAGATCCAAGATTATGTCTTTTTTGCGGCTCTGCGCATGTTGGGGGAGAACCCGGAACTGGCCGGTGAGCCGCTACTGATTCTGACCGGCGAAGATTGGCATCCGGGTGTCCTGGGCATTGTCGCGGCGCGTCTTATGGAGGTCTTTACCAGGCCGGTACTTTTGCTGGCGGCTGAGGATAATTTATTGCGCGGGTCCGGCCGTGCTCCCGATGGCTTTAATTTGCTGGAGATTCTGGAACGCTGTGGGGAACATTTGGCGACTTTCGGCGGCCATGCGGCGGCTTGCGGGCTGAGTGTTCTGCCGGAGAATCTGCCTGCGTTACGGACAGCTTTGCGCTCGATACTGCGCGACCGGAGACCCGCCGAGCCGCGGCAAATGATCGATCTCATCTTGATCCCGGAGGAAATAAATCCGGCGACAGCCGAGGCGATCAGCGAACTCGAACCCTTCGGCAAGGGCTGGGAAGAACCGAAATACTGCACTTTCAATCTGCCGATCACGGGTTGTCGGGTCATCGGTTCCGGGGAGGATCATCTCGAGCTGACTTTCGTGACGAGCGGCGGCAGAACGGAGCGTGCTGTGATGTTTCAGGCCGCCGGCAAGGCGGTGCTGATCGAAAATCTAATTCAAAAGCAGGGAACGGCTTATGCCGACTGTGTGTTTAAATTCCGCGCCGCATCTTGGCAAGGTAGACCGAAGCTGGATATTGTTGTCGAGGAGCTGGCTCTGCGCCCGAGCGCCGATTTTCCGCTGTTGCACCATTTGCCGGCGGAGTGGCGGGGCGAACAGATTTCTGCGCAGGAACTGGGCTATATTTGGCGTCTATGCGAACAAAGTCTCTCGGCAGGCGTTGCGATTGTAGATTTGGGCGAACTTTCGATGGCTGTAGCCGAACGATGGCAACGTTTACCCGGCGCTAATTTATTGCATGGTTGCTTAAAGCTGTTTCAACGGGCGGGGATTCTGATACAATACAAGGAATCCGTTTCGGCTCCGTGCCTGACTCCCGAGTCGGGCTGGCGGAGAGTTGCGGAGCTTTTGCCGCCGGATTCGGCCTGGCGACATGTCGCCCGACCGGTGATTCTGGTACGGCCCTTAGTGCGAGGTGAACGACGTCGACTCAGCGAGCTGGAAGAATATGCGGCGCTGTTCGCACCCGACGGCAATTGATGAGCCTAACGGCTGCTGAGGCGATCAAAAATAGCGGGAAGGAGGAATCTGTGTATGGAGACCGATGCACCGACAAATAATCTGGATCGGCAATATGCCGCTTTGCGGAAGCAAGTCGCGGCCTATATGGGCGAAGATTACGATTTTACGCTCCTGGACAAAGCCTATGCCATGGCACGTGACGCTCATGCCGGTCAGTTGCGCGATAACGGCGAGCCCTACATGGTTCATCCTTTATCCGTTACCGAAATCATGACCACTCTGAACGTCGACGAAACCACTCTGGTCGCGACACTTCTGCACGATACGGTCGAAGACACGGACTTGACTATCGAGCAGCTTCGAGAGGAATTCGGTGAAGAAGTCGCCAATTTGGTCGACGGAGTGACAAAGCTCGGCCGGGTGAGTTTTACGTCCACCGAGGAGCTCCAGGCCGAAAACTTCCGCAAAATGTTCCTGGCCATGGCGCAGGATATTCGTGTGGTTCTTATTAAGCTAGCCGACCGCCTGCACAATATGCGGACGATCAAGTATTGTTCGATCGAAAAGCAGCAGGCCAAGGCGCATGAAACACTGGACATTTACGCACCTTTGGCGGATCGTCTCGGTATCTACAGATGGAAATGGGAACTGGAGGATCTGTGTCTGCGCTACATAGACCGCCAGGCCTATTACGAATTGGTGGGCGCCATTTCCCAGCGCCGTTCCGAGCGCGAAGAAGTCATGAACGAGATTGTGAACGCACTCCAGGAGGCGGTTAAGCGCATGGGCATAGACGCACAGGTGGAGGGGCGTCCCAAGCATTTCTATAGTATCTACAAAAAGATGAGAGACCAGGAGAAGAGTCTGGAGCAGATTTTCGATCTTTTCGCCACGCGAATTATAGTTCCGACTCTGGCCGACTGCTATTCGGTACTGGGCCTTGTTCATGAGATGTACCGCCCCATACCGGGGCGGTTCAAGGATTATATTTCCGTCCCCAAGCCGAATCGCTACCAGTCATTGCACACCACGGTCATCGGCTCCCGCGGCATACCCTTTGAGGTGCAGATCCGTACTTATGAGATGCACCAGGTTGCAGAGTACGGTATTGCGGCACATTGGCGCTATAAGGCAGGTAAGACGAACCCGAATTTGCGCTTGGATTCCACTGATGAGAAATTGACATGGCTCCGCCAACTTCTCGAATGGCAGAGAGATATGAAAGATGACGGCGAATACCTCGAGCAGTTGCGGGAAGGTCTGGTGGCGAACGATGTCTTCGTTTTTACGCCTAAGGGCGATGTCCTGGCGTTGCCGGACGGTGCCACGCCGATTGACTTTGCTTACAGTATTCACAGCGATATCGGTAATCGTATGTTCGGTGCAAAGGTTAACGGGCGCATGGTTCCGATTAATACCGTACTCAAGAACGGTGACATAGTTGAGATTCTAACATCGGAGAAGATAAGCGGCCCAAGCCGCGACTGGCTGAAAATCGCCCGCAGTGCCTCAACGCGCAATAAAATTAATCAATGGTTCCGCAGACAGGCGCGCAGTTCCAATGTGCAACGCGGCAAGGAGCTGCTGGATAAGGAGATTCAGCGCGGCGGCTTCAAGCCGGAGGACCTGATGAAGGAGAAGTTCGTCAGGCCATTGTTGACTCGCTACAACTTCCGCACGGTCGATGATCTTCTGGCGGCCATCGGCTATTCCGGTCTGACCGCCGGAAAGGCTTTTGCGCGCCTGCGTGATGAATATATTCGCAGCCTGCCCGACGATGAGCGACGCGCTCTGGGCTACCACCTCAGCCATACCGGTCAGGTGGTTTACAGTCCGGTCACGGAACAGGTGGCGACGACGGGCGAAATTGCTCAGCCTGCGCCGAGCAGTCAGGGCAAGTGGCGCAAGAGTCGCAATGATCTGGGTATCATCGTCAAGGACATCGACAACTGTCTGTTGCGTCTGTCACGTTGCTGCAATCCGGTGCCCGGCGACCCCATTATTGGTTATATCAGCCGCGGCCGCGGAGTTGCCGTGCACCGTCGCGATTGCCCAAATATCCGTAGTTTGTTGGAAAAGGCCAATAAGGGCTCGGTTGAGGCAGAGCGCGCCAGCCGCCTGATTGATGTGGCTTGGGACGGCGAGCAGACCGGTAGCACCTATCAGGTTGGACTGCGGATCATCGCCCACGACCGCCGCCATCTCTTGGCCGACGTCTCGAACGCCATTTCCGATGAAAAGACGACAATTCTGTCCGGCTCAATGACCTCGGTCAAGGATGTCACCGCAACGGTGAATGTGGTCATCGAGATCAGTGATCAGAACCAATACAACCGTATTGTCGGTCGTATCAAGGCGATCCGCGATGTCATAGACGTGCAACGCTGTTGATAATTCCACGCTCTTCTGCTTAGCCCTTGCTGTGCCGCCTGCGCCCTCCGCGGCGCTTTTTTAGTTCCTAAAGTTAGCCCTGGCCAACACATGTGTTTTAATTGAAAGAGTGACCTTTTCTATGTTTCTACATAGTTTTGCTCTTGATTTATCTATCAATGTATGCTAAGCTGGTTGTACGAATCACGGCACATAATCCGCCTTTTGGAGGAGTTGTCCATGGGTAAAAAGGAAGTAAATAGAAATATCTATCTAAGCCATTGGGATGCGATTAGGTATTGGCAGGCGCCGTTTATCGACGCGTATTTTGACCTCAACGATCTTCGTGGCGGGAATATCCACATGACCGTCTTTGATTATAAGGCGCGCCGCCGGAAGAAGGGTTACCGAATTCATTGCTGTACTTTAGACGTTCCGGCGAAATACTTGTGTCATGACGAGAGAACGGGAATTCATGTCGTCGCCCCGGCACTTGCTTATCTCCAGGTTGTGTCCGACCTGGACGAACATGAGCGCATTTTGTTGGGCAAACTGCTTTGCGCCTATCCGGACGGTATGTATTCCGAGCCCTTAGTTACCGTAAAAGAATTGCTCGTTTGCGCCGAGGAAATGAAGTGGCATCGGGGTCGGAAGAAGGCTCTGAACGCTCTGAAATATGTCAAAGATGGTTGCAACTCGCCGCGCGAAGCCCTGATCCATATGTTACTCTCGCTTCCTCATGCGTTGGGCGGGGCAAATCTTCAGGATTTGGTCATGAATTATGAGATACGGGTCGCCCCGGGGTTGCTCGCTCCGGGAGAGTCCGGCGTCTATTATGCTGACTATGCCTTGCCGGAGGAGAAAATTCTGATCGAGTTTAACAGTCGAACTTATCACAGTAGCAGGGAAGCTCGGGAGGCTGATGAGCGCCGTGCCCGGATCCTACAGCTTAACGGCTACGATGTATATAGTTTGACGACGGAACAGGTCGAGGATCCGGTCGAGTTGCAGAGAGTTGTCGACGAAATTTCCCATGTACGGCTCGGCAGGCGGCGGCGCATTAGGGCGCGGCGTTTCTGGGAGATGCGGCTGAGGCTGCAGGCCTTGCTGACGGATCGTCCGCCCTCCGCTGAAGTCGCGGGTGACGTGGACCGTTACATGGCCTACTGCGACGAGCGGGAGGCGAGGCTGGAGTGGGAGCGCCACTCCGTGATGGGTCTGTTCTTGGGTCCGATTCGCTGGGGCTTTGCGAAGTGGAAGTGGAATCGGGATATGCTCCGTCGGGTGGCCGCCGAAGTTCGCCAAAGTCTTGCGGTTGGTCGACAGCTTGGGGAGCGGATTTATCGGCGGAGTTACCCGGCCCGGTCGGTGCCGATCGGAGCCCCAGGCTGATTTTATTGTGGGCTATACCGTCGCGGGCAATTTTACCGCCGGGCCGAACAATCCGAATAATCCAATGCTACCACCGACCCATCCGGTGAGCGAAGCTGTGCCCGTTTGCGACAGCCCGAGTACCTAAATGCCAGTCCAATCCGTACGAATTTCTCCAAACACAAGACCGAACCGTCGTGCTCGGTTTTTTTGTGCCCAAATCCACGGCCTTTCCAGTACGACCAGCTTAATAATTATTACCTTCACTGTTGTTACGCCCACCTATCGTTCCGCCTCTGCCCGGAAAGTCCATCTTTGCACGGGTAACGCTTCGAACTAGGGTGCAAAGCCGGATATTTCGGGCAAGGGTA
>JAAZIX010000203.1 GCA_012800655.1 Clostridiaceae bacterium
GCCGGCCAAAGCGCGTTTGATAACGACATGCTCGGCGCGGAAACCTTCGGGAGTTTCCTCCACGTACTCAATACTCTTTTTTTTCTTACCGAAAAGTCTCATTGGGCACCTCTCTTTGAATCCACAGAATCCACAGTTGAATTGTTTGCAGTGCGTTACCGTCGGGATCTTCGGTAAATACCGACAGAATCCCTTTTGGAAGGATCTTTCTTCCGTTCATATGATAGCCGAAAGCCGTCTGCGACGCAAGGAGAATTTGTCAAAAATTGATGCCTTATATTTAGCGATTTGGTACTAATCCCCAAAAAAGACAGGTTTTAGCTTAGCCACGCATTCGGTGCGGCATCGGAGGGAATACGCCAGCCGCGCCGCGGCGAGAGATTGAGCGGAGTAATTGCAACTCCGTCGGGGAGGCAGGAGCGTTTGAACTGGTTGTTAATCAATCGACGGTAAAAGCCGTTCAGATAGTGTTCAATCTGTTCGGGGGAGAGACGGAGATGGGCCAGACGCGGATCCCGGCTGTCGTCTGATCCTTCGGGCGAGGATGCAAAGAGGCAGATCGCGGCATCGAGCATCTGTTCGCGCGTCGGTCCGACGGTCAGGAAGTTGTACAGGAAAAAGTCGGTCAGTTCGTAGGGCCCGAGAACGGCTTCGGTGCTTTGTTTGATTTCGCCGGCATCGTCGAGCGGAAGCAGTTCCGGACTTATCGGAGTTGCGACGATATCACGAAGCACGGCGCTCAGTTCCGTAGCGTCGGAAGGGGCAAAATCCAAAGCATTGGCTGTATTCGTGCCGTTGGTAAGAGCGTGGGAGAAGGCGCGCAACATCATCCGGGCGAGGGTTTTGCTGACACCGCTATTGACGGCGTACATGCTCATGTGATCGCCGTTATAGGTGCACCAGCCCAGAGCGAGTTCGCTTAGATCTCCGGTGCCGACGACGAGGCCGCCGAGTCGGTTGGCCAGGTCCATGAGAATTTGAGTGCGTTCGCGAGCCTGGACATTTTCAAAGGTTGTGTCGTGGGTGTTCGGATCTTGACCGATATCGTGAAAATGCTGACGGCAGGCGGGGCGGATGTCGATGGTGTCGAGGCTGAGACCGAGAGAGGAGATTAGCCGGACGGCATTGCCTGCGGTCCGGGAGGAACTGCCGAAACCGGGCATGGCTACACAGTGGATATTTGTAGCGGGGAGGCGGGCGGTGCGGAAAGCGGCACAGACAGCGAGAAGGGCAAGTGTAGAGTCGAGACCGCCCGAGATGCCGATAACGGCATGGCGGATGCCGGTGTGCAACAGACGGCGAGCGAGACCGAGCGCCTGGAGGCGAAGGACGCGGCGGGCGTAGTTCAGTTCACTTTCCGCATAGGTTGATTGTGCCGTGAGCGGGGGAAGGAAAGGCAACGGATTTAGCAAAGCGCAGGTGTCCGGATCGTTCGGGTCGAAGCTCGTCTTACCGACAGCTTCGGCAATGCCGACTGCGATGGGGTTGCTTTCTCCCCTTGTTTTTGCTTTCGTCGCTTGCGGTTTTTCGGAGAAAGATAGAACGGTGGTGGCGGTGGAGGTGTAGGCTGCTTCGGTATTCGGATCCGGGCCGGGCGGCTCGCCTGACGGCGGTAGCGAATTGTCGGGGTCGACCAGCCCCTGATTCAGGGCGCGACATTTGCCGTCGGCAATGATCGCGGTCATACCGGAAGCGACACGATCCGTTGTTGATTCCCACCACGAAGCTGCAGCAAAGAGTACCGGGCAACTGCGGGCCGAGTGCAGATGAAGCAGAGTATCGAGATAAGTATTATCCGGTACGGGCGGAGCATAGACCGGCAGAGCCGTCGGTATAATGAGTAAATCGGAGTGTATATCTTCGGAGAGTATATCTATAGATTCGGAAGCCAAAAAGCCGTTGCCACCC
>JAAZIX010000204.1 GCA_012800655.1 Clostridiaceae bacterium
CGATTCATTCCGCGAACAGCTTGAAATGTTCTTGGCGGACAAAATAATGAACATTGACGTGCAACATGAACTCTTAACCCGCAGAATTCAGGCGGAGAAGAGTTTGGTGAGCGAAGATTTGGCGAGTGAAGACAGCGCAAACAGATATGTGGTGAGCGAAGATGAAGAGTAAATACATAAAATTAATCGGTTTCGCCGTTCTCGCGATCACGGTGGCGGCAATCATCGTAGTCAATATAATACTGTCCGGGCGCCCGGATCAGGCGGAACTCAAAGGTTATTTGGGCGGCGAGAAAATCGGCATATTCGAGGACGAGGAAATCAAGAATTACGTCAAAAAGACCTACGAACTTACGTTGAATTATCAGAAGGCCGGGTCCTACGACATGATGAGCCTGGACCACAGCAATGTGAACTATCTGTTCCCGGCCAGCCAGTCGGCCTTTGAACATTACAAAACTCTGCACGGCAAGACACCGAAAAACGATATTATTTACAATACCCCGCTGGTCATCTACTCGCGTACCAAAATCGTCGAAGCTCTGCAGAAAGAGGGAATCGTCTTTGAACGGGACGGAGTGTTCTTCCTGCATATGGACAAGCTGGCGGATCTCATGCTGGAGGGGAAGACCTGGGCGGATGTGGGTCTGCCGGAGCTCTACGGCTCGGTACTGGTAGATACAACCGATCCGGCCTCATCCAACTCCGGAAATATGTTCGCGGCTCTTCTGGCGAATACGATCAACGGCGGTAACCCCGTGAACCAAAGCGACTTGGCGACGGTTGTGCCGAAGATGCAGATGATTTATTCCAAGTACGGCTTCATGGAAACCTCTTCGGCCGATATGTTCAATCAATTCCTAAAGAAGGGACCGGGCGCCAATCCTCTGGTGGCGGCTTACGAGAACCAGCTACTGGAATTTGCGGTTAATGAGCCGCAGGTTTGGGAAAGCATTAAGGACGATATCGTCATTATTTATCCGATTCCGACCATGTGGTCGTCGCATGTCTACATTGCTTTGGACGAGGTCGGGGAGCGCGGCATGCGCGCCCTGGCAGATCCGAAAGTGCAGGAATTGTCTTGGCTGAAGCACGGTTTCCGTGCCGGCGCCAAAGCGGCGCAGGAGACCGGGCGTTTTAATGTCGCCGGTGTGGCGCCGGAGATCAGCGCGGTAACTCAGATGCCGACCGAAACGGTCCTGAACCAGCTGATCGCGCAGATCAGATAAATGAGCGCGGGCGGGCGGGCGAATCAGGCGGCCGCGACTACCGACGCGACAGGTTCGGACGCGGTGCTTTCCGTTGCCGCGGGTACGGATGCGCCGGGCTCGGACATGGACTCTTTAGCCGGTTTCGCCCCCTTGAACCCGGCGGAGATTACGCCGCGACAGCGTGCCCTGGTTGAACAAATAAAGCGCGGAGTTGATCTCGACGACAGTCAGACGGCGTCTCTGTACGCCACCGGAGCGCAACAGCGGTTGGCGCGCTTTTCCGCGAATATTCTGAATAATATGCTCGATAATGACGCGGACGCGGCCGGCGATCTTTTGGAGAATTTGTTGGGCGTGATTGAAAACTATGATGCGAATATCACGGCGCGTCCCTCTCTCTGGCAACGTCTGACGGGCAGGGGGAACAGCGCGGCGGCGCTGACCCGCACGCAAAAGCAGGCCGAGCGCGAAATCGACAGAATCGCCACGCAATTGGAAGTGTATCGCAACACTCTGTTACGCGATACATTGATCCTGGATCGCTATTATGCCGATAACGAGCGGCATTTTAAAGAGTTGAATCTCTATATCATCGCGGCGGAGGAAATCCTGGAGGCGGCGCGGTCGCAACCGGACGATTCCGCGAGAACGGCAAACATCAATCGCTTCGCGGACAAACTCCATGACTTACGGGTCAGCCGGGTGATCGCCCAACAGACGGCGGTAACCATCAAGATGCTCCGGGACAATAACAAAATCTTGGGTGAGAAGATTCAGGCGAGTATTGTCAATACGATTCCGTTGTGGAAGACGCAGATGTCGATTCATCTGGGCCTGGAGCGCCAGAAACGGGTAGCCGCGCTTAGCAGTGAGGTCAATAAGAAGGCGCAACGCGGGGTCGATATTGCTTCGCTCAGTCGCAGCAACGGTGAACTGATCGCCGCCATAGAGGATGCCCTGCAGGCGCAAAAAGATGTTCAGGCGGCTCTGACGCAGGTCGCGCAAACGAAGCAGTAAACTATCTTGTTTTATGTGCCGGTCACGAGATCTCTGACCTTCAGCCGTTTTATCTTCCGCGAAGTGAAATAAGCGACTAACCAGAAAATCAGCGACATCGCCAGAGCGGAAATCAGCACTTGCGCCACCGGTACCTGTACCGGAACCTGACTCAGACCCATGAAGCCCACCAAGGTGTTGAGAAGCGGACCGGCGACGAAGTGGAAGACTACCGCGCCCAAAATCAAACCGACTACGGAAACAATGACAAAGCGCAGGGAGAATATTTGTCTGCTGACTCCGTTTCTGAAGCCGACGGCCTTCATAATGCCGAAATCGATCTGTTCGCGGTTGAAGACTTTTTCCGCCAACTGCAGACTGCTGATTATGATGAAAACAACGGCGAAACCGAAAATAATCACCGGTAATATGTTAAACGCATCGCTCATCATACCGTAGCTTTTCCATGTTTCGATGACGGAGATAATATTTAAATCGGGATATGCTTCATTGACTTTTTCTACCACCGCGTCGCAAACGGATTGGTCTTCCAGGACGTAGTAAATCTGTGTGAAGTCGTCAGCGTAAGCCTCTCCCATCAGTCGCTCCAGAGCCGGAGTGGTGAAGGTAACGCAACGCCCGATATTATTGATGGTCTGGAAAAGGCCGCTGATTTTATATTTTGCTTTTTGCTCGCCGTAGCTGAGCTCGATTTCGTCGCCGATTTTGAGATTGTTGGCGTCCGCCAGGATTTTTCCGATCGCCAATTCATCGGCGGCGCGCGGGATACTTCCGTCTATCAGGGAAATCATGCGGTCGATATATTCTTCCTCCAGAGCGAAAATGCCGATATTCTGGTCCAGACCGTTAATCATATACTGATAGACAACGTACGAATCGTCGACCTTGGTTTCATCGCGGACTATTTTGTCAACTTCGTTATGGAACTTTTCATACTCGCTTTTATCGCGATACGCAACTATGACATCCCAATCGAAACCCCAATATTTTTCCATCATCTGATCCGGCGTTAACAATGTGGTTGTGGAAAGACCAACCAAGAGGAAGAAAAAGAGCAGGGTTA
>JAAZIX010000205.1 GCA_012800655.1 Clostridiaceae bacterium
AACTAGCTCGTGTAGCCGCACTGCCACCTTCGCCGTCTCCTTCGCACAACTTGCGTTTTCGCTAACACCGTCGGCAAACCAACGATTATTGAAAAAGTTCGCCATGCCCTCACACAACCTGTACTTTCGCCAACGCCACCGCCGAACCGGCGATTATTGAAAAAGTTCGCCACGCCCTCGCACAACTTGCGTTTCCGCCGGCGCGCCCGCCGAACCAGCGATTTCTAAAACGCGCTCGCACCACCACACACCGCCGTTAATCTCCGCACAACTTGCACTTTCGCCAACGTCGCCGGCGAAGCTGTAATTTCTAAAAAACATTCGCAGTGCTCTACACACAACCTGCATTTTTGCCAATGTTGCTACCAAATCAACGATTCCTGAAACGCGCGTGTAACGATTTCTAGAACGCGCGTGTGTGGTATCATAATTACAAATCTCGCAGGAAAAGAGACTCTGAACTATGTCTTTCGAAAACGAAAAAGATCACGGCGTCGAGCGGAGCGGCGACGGCCGGGAAAACGAAAAATTTCTCAGCGCCGAGCAAAGTGCCGACATACGGGAGGCCGTACAACGTCTGACCGACAGCTTGGCCAAAGTTATCGCCGGAAAAGATGATGTTTTGCGGCTGGTCTGCGTGGGGCTGTTGGCGGACGGGCACATTCTGCTCGATGATGTTCCCGGTACCGGAAAGACGACGTTGGCGCGGGTGATGGCGAAGTCGCTGGGCGTGAAGTTCGCGCGGGTGCAATTTACACCGGATCTGCTGCCGTCGGAGCTGAGCGGAATCAACTATTACCGCAGTGACACGAATCAGTTTGAATTTCGGCCGGGGGCGGTGTTTACGAATATTTTGCTGGCCGACGAAATCAACCGGGCGACGCCGCGGACGCAGTCGAGTCTTCTCGAGTGCATGCAGGAGAAGCAGGTGTCGGTGGACGGCGTGACGTACGAGCTCAAGGAACCGTTCTGGGTTATCGCGACGCAGAACCCGCTCGAGACGCTGGGCACGTTCCCGCTCCCCGAGGCGCAGCTCGATCGATTCATGATGCGGCTGAGCCTGGGCTATCCGGACAAAGAAGCGGAACGGGTGATGTTGCGACGTTTCCGCGGCGACTCGCCGCTGGACACGCTGGAGCCGGTGCTGAGCGGGGCGGAATTGCTGAAATTGCGTCGACTTTGCCGCAACGTCTATGTAGCGCCGGTGGTTGAGGACTATCTGCTGGCGATCGTGCGGGGAACCCGTGAAAGCGCGGAGCTGCAGCTCGGGGCGAGTCCGCGGGCGTTGCTGGCTCTGCGGCGGGCGGCGCAAGTCCTGGCGGCGATCGAAGGCGCGGCGTACGTCTCCCCTGATCATGTTGCAAAGCTGGCCGTTCCCGTTCTGGCGCACCGCGTGATTCCGCGCAGTTCGTTCCTGGAACAGACGCGGGCTCTGAGCGAGGGCATTATCGCCGATATTGTCGCCGCCGTGCCGGTTCCGACCGAGGCCTACACACTGCCTGAATGGCGCAACTGATGTACGGGTGTACGAACTGCCGAAACGGCGCAACTAATGTACGGGTGTACGAACTGCCAAAACGGCGCAACTGATGTACGGGTGTACGAACTGCCAAAACGGCATATTTGAATGGCATATCTGATAATAATCATTCTTTTACTTTTGCTGATCGCGGCACAGACCTTTATCTTTCGGAAGAGGGGTCTGTACGGCGTGACTTATGAAATCGAACTTTCGGAAAGCGAAGTATATGAGGGAGAGGTGTTGCGGCTGACCGAGACGATGTCGAACCGCAAGCGCCTTTTCGTGCCCTGGATCAAGGTCGAGCTCGGCGCGACGGATACGCTCTCTTTCGGCGAACGCGAATCAGTCGTCGCTCCGCCGCGTCGTTATGTTCCGAGCTTCTATTTTTTGCGCGGCTGGCAGCAGATCGTGCGGCGCTGGACGGTGCGCGCCGACTTCTTCGGGCTGCAATACATCGACCGTGCCCTCGTCGTCTCGACCGACCTGCTCGGGCTGGTAACCCTAACCCATTCTCTCCCCATTTGGCATTTATTGCTGGTTCTGCCGCGCCTGCCGAACTGGTCGAACCTGACCCTGGCCGAGCGTTCTCTCTGGGGCGAGATGGCGGTGCGCCGCCACTTCCTGCCCGACCCATTCATGTACGAAGGTGTCCGCGAGTGGGAGCCCGGCGACAGTCTCCGCCACATACATTGGCCGGCCACGGCGCGCGAAGGCAAACTCATGGCGCACAAACTCCGCGACTCCGCCGACCCCGGACTGCTGATCCTGCTAAACCTGCAAAGTCGCCCCGGCTCGGACGCCCTGGCAACGGACTACACAATGATGCGCCGCGCGGTACATATTGCCGCCGGTTGCGTCGACCAATGTCTGGGGCAGGGAGTGCTTTTTCAACTGTATTGCAACGGGCAAATTCCGCCCGAGCGCGTGGCCCTGGCGGAGCGCGCGTTGACGCAGGGCGCCGAGGCGGCCGGCGGTCAACGAAGCAGAGCGCGACAGTTCGACCTCTCCGCTCCCGGTGTTGTGGATGAGATCTTTGCGGCAAAGTCGAGTGTGCCGATGCCGAGCAAACAAAAGACAAACGGCTCAAAGCCGAAAGAACCTATGGCTAGTGTAATGAAAGCGAGCGCATCGATGCCGCCCGCATCGACATCCCCTGCAAAAGAAAGCGGTACCGCCGGCGAAGCAGCGGCCGTTTTCTCCGCACATATCGACTTTAACGTAACCGGCACCGGTATCAGCACGGCTATGCGTTCCGGCCGTAATCATGCTCTGAACATCCTGCGCATCCTAGCTATAATCGATACCCACAAAGCTCTGAGCTTCTCCGAGACGCTCGCCGCTCTTCCCGTCCGCGATTTCAACGCCGACATCCTCATCATCACTCCCTATGTAGACGACTTTATCCGCGACTTCTGCTTCATGGCAGATGCTCAAGGACGTAGCGTCAAGGTCGCCATGATTAGCGCTCTCTACGGCGGCGAAGCAACCCCCGAACAGCGCAACCGCGCCCGCCACGACCTGCGACTTCCCGCCGCAACCGGAATAATCGACGCCTGGTTGCTTTTCCGAAACGAAGGGAAAACCCATGACAACTAAACGTACGTATTCCCTACTTAAATTCTGGCACGGCTTTCTGCGCAAAACAGCTATCTTTCTGCGCCTGTCCGTACCACTCAACCTAATTCCATTTGTTTTCTTCTTGTCCGAAGTATTGCCCACAATCGAACTGCGTCTGCCCTCTGCCGACCCGATGCTCTACACCTACCTCATCACATTAGCGATCATATTGACCGCCGGTATCGTCGGACGCATTCTCGCCCTGATCTTCACCAAAATTCGCAACAGCGCTACGTTCGGCAAGATCGCAGCCGGCATCCTCCGTATCCTCTGCTTTGCCGCCCTATCCGCGGTCGGAGCGGCCATTATCATCACGAGCATAATCCCACTCTTTGCAACCGATGTCGCCGACCTCTTCCCCTGGCTGGACGGTGTATCGCTGTGGTTTCGCATCTTCGCGATCTTTATAGTCATACTCAGCTTCCACATCGGGCTCAACAGGATCGACGACGACTACATCCAAATCTTCACCGACCACGACATTCTTCTGGCAACCGGAGCGGCCATTCTCTCTGTTCTGACTCTTGTCGGCGCCCGCCGATACGAGGGCCTGACATACGTCACCTTCGTAATTCTGCTGCAATTCGCGGGCTGGGCTCTGCTACGTAACCAAGGCAGCCTCGACCTGGCCATGGAGCGGGGGAAGCACCGGCCCGACCATCTGCCGCAACATATCCGCCGCTACAATGCCATCATCGTCGGAGGTCTGTCGCTCTCACTAGTCGCCATTTTCCTGTTGCGCAATCAGCTAATCGCCAGCTCCGAATGGTTGCTCAACACATTAAAAAGTGCAATTCGCGCCGTTTACAAATGGCTCGCCGACCTATTTCCCGCTGACGAAGCTGTCGTTCCCGAGCCCACACAGCCCATGCCCCCAAACGGCGGAGATCCGGGTATGCTCCCCCCGGCGGAGCCGACACCGCGTTGGCTGCAAATACTCCAGGAAATTTTCTACTATCTAGTGTTGTCATTAGCGGCAGTAATAATCGCCTATCTGCTATATATCCTCTTGCGCAAAATTTTCCGCCGCCTGCACCAATTCTTTGCGGCAGTATTCAACCGGGAAAGCGACCCCGCCGTTCTCATTGCCCAGGAGCAAGGCTACGAAGATGAGGTCATCCAACTGGATCCCGGACTGAGGGACTCACCGACAGTGGATCTCAGCAACAAGCGAAGTCGTTGGCGGCGCTGGCGCGCCCAGGTCCGTGCCTGGCGCGTCGCAAATCTCCCTCTCCTTAAGCAAGACTCCGCCGCCACGCCAGACGAAACCGCCACGTCAAATACCATCTCCCCGCCGAGCGCCGCCCCGGCTGATGCGACGAGAACACCCTCTCTCCGCGCCGGCATCCCGCCGAGCGCCGCCCCGTCAAAGTACAACTTGCAAATTCGCCGCGGTTACTGGCTAATTCAGCGTTGGTTCGTTCTGCAAGAGCGGGACGACAGCCTCTCCGCCTCCCCCTCAGCCTTCCTGGAGCAGATCCGGAATCCCGAGAGCGCCGTCGACTTGAATTTCATACATACAACCTACAACGCCGACCCGGACAACTGGGAACAAACCGTCCGCGGCTACATGGCCGAACGCTACGGACAATCTTCCGACGTTGCATCTGCGCAACTTACACTAAGTGCTATCGAAGCAATCATCGATAGCCTCCCGCATCGATTATAAAATCACATAATTGCATCGCTGTGTTCCTGTACTATACCCGGTGCTCGGTTTTCTGTGTCGTTACTCCGAATCCGACACGTCCCGTGGTTTTTTGTACCTGGTGCATTTTTTGCCTTTCTGCCGTAACTTCCGCCTCTGTAGCATTTCTTGCTCCCACGAGCCGAGCGCCCCGACGTGTCGGTGAACTTTTTGCTTCTTTGCCGCGGTTGCCGCCTTTACAACCACTGCTACGCAACCGATCTCCGCACCAAAAACTGTCTCCCGGCGCACTTGTGAATTTTTTGCTTTTTTGCCGCGCCCGGCGGCTTTGCGGTAAAAGTTGCACAACAGACTTCCCGATCAACTTCGCTAACCGCTTCACAATCGGCTTTGTAACCGACTTCGTTAATCGCTACACTACCGGCTTCGCCAAAAACAACCGGCGGCGACGGGTAACAACGGCGACTAATAACACGGCGACGGGCGACGCTTTGCCGATTCAGCCGAACAATGTATAATTGACAGTTGCGCACATAGGTTTGCGGTTAAAAAGGAGTTAAATCGGCTTGGACGACTTGTATTTGGACAAGTTATACCTGAATGTTTCTCCGCGAGAAATCCTGGATCTCGCCAGTAGCGAAGCGGTCTATTCTGCCGGTTTGGCGATGGCAGAGGCCGGGGCTGTGCTCAGTGCCATTTATACGTTTACCGGGATATCCTGCATCGTGCGCGAAAGTGCTTCTTCGAGTTACCTC
The DNA here is from genome assembly GCA_012800655.1 of Clostridiaceae bacterium. Lineage (GTDB taxonomy): Bacteria > Bacillota > Clostridia > Saccharofermentanales > Fastidiosipilaceae > JAAZIX01. Next base: position 5,543 of record JAAZIX010000205.1, read on the forward strand.
GTTACTTTGACCCTGGCGGACAACCACACCTTGCGGCGCGTCAAGTGTCGCTGCCGTGCCTTCGCCAATTCCTACGGAAGTTGCCAACACATAGTTGCCGCACTCATTGTCCTGCGCCACGTGCCACTGAGGCGTCTGAAAACGCTGAGCGATTTTGCCCGGTTTATTCGGGAAAACCCCCGTCTCTTTGATATGCAACTGAAGGAGGCGCAACGAGCTCTCCTCGACAGCAGAGAGAATTTTCGCGAAGCCGACGGTACAGTCAACGGTAGTCGGGAGATGATGGTGGATTTGCCTGCGGAATTGCCCGCGTCCGCACCCGGACCTGCTCACTTGCGCTCCAAAACTTCTCCGCCTACACTAGGTGACGGAAATTCTCACACTTCTGCCCACCCAACCGCACACACTCACGCACATTTGCTCGGCCGCGCTCCTTTGCACGGCGCCGCACCCACACCTTTGCCACCCGAAACGAACTTCCATTCACCCCTCGCCGCCCATGGCCGAGCACTGCTCACCGAACTGCGACGCCAAAATCGTCTGGAACGACTGGAGCGCAACTGGCAACAAGTCACGGGCCCCGGCAACAAGGAGAACGAACTGCTGCTGTTCCCGGAAATCCTCTTCTTCCCGGTGGCGGGACAACCCGGTGCGGTCAGAACCACCCCTTCTCGCCTAGCCGGTATGGGCAGAAGAATCGTCGACACCCCACCCGAAACCGAACAACCAGAAACAACGCTGGTCATTTTGCGTTTTAAAGCAAAGCTGTCGCATACCTACCGCGTGCGGAACTGGCGCGAGCTCGTCAGTAACGTGAAATACGGTCGCCCCTTCACGCTGGGAAAACGCGCCGCATACGACCCGGCACTGGCCACGGTAGAGGAAGGTAGCTTCCGCCTAATCGACTGGCTACACGGTTTAACAAGGGGGAGCCGCCTCTTCTCGGCACAACAAATCGCCGATTTGACCGGACAGCAGATAAATGAACACATGCTAATGCTGAATTCGGCATATTGCGGCCGTCTGCTTACCTTGCTGCGAAAATATCCGTCCCTGCAGCGTCGGACGCGGGTCGCACTTTGGAAGCCGGGTCAAAGTCTGGTCAGCAATCTGCGCCCCCTGCGCGTGACAGTCGACTGGCCGCCGATCAGCCTCACGCTCACCGCCAAGCCCGACAAAGCCGACGGTTCAACTCAACGCAACTCCTCCCCGCATTGGCAGCTTTACTACTTGCCCAATTTGCGGACAAAAATCAACAGAAATCACTGTCTGCCGGGCAGTGACGTCTCGCGCCGCCTACCGAACAATCACAGCCACAAACCCTGCGTCTGCCCAAAAATCATGGCGCTCAACACGGTGCGACCGGCTTGGTACTGTGCAGGCAATATCTACCTCGCCCCAACCGCGAGCCGCCACAGCATGGGCACTCTGATCAACCTGCTCATTAGTCGTAGCAACGACAACCCCTTCGACCCGATCGAGTTCACCGGCCGAGAAACCGCTGAATTTTTGGAACTTTTGCCCGAAACATTCTTACGCTCCGACCGCTTCGCCTTTGCCCCATCGGTAGAGAGCCAAATCAACCGCGCCGAGATGGTTCCCGAGATCTTCCTCGATATGCGCAACGGCATCATCGAAGCCGGTCTGCGCGTGCATTACGGAGTCGCTTTCTTTGACCCGGATCCGCTCAGCCCCTGGGAATACGATGTCGATCGCGGCTGCAACTTCGAGGAAACAGATGACGCTACGTCCGCCGCTGCGCCCAATGTCGAGGACGCTGCGCCAGACGTCACAACCGACCCCTCTGCCGCCGAGGCCGGCAATTCCGCAACTAATGCGTCCGTTAACCACAAGCACGGTGCCGCGCCCAACGCCACCGTCCAAAATCGCAACGTAGCCCCGCCGCTCCTAACCATCCGCCGCCGGGAACAGGAAGCGGAAATCATCCGCATTCTACTCAACGCGGGCTTTAAGGCGGATCGCAATGACCCCCTACCCGCACCGTCCGCGACCCTGCCCTACCCGCGCCGTAAATACAAACTACGCGGCACCAAGGCAATCGCCAACTTCATCATCAACGTCCTGCCCGAACTCCACAACCGTGCCCGCATCATGGCGACCACCGCCTTCCGCAAAACCCGCGTCACTCCTTTCAGCTTCACGCCGTCGCTACTCCGCCTGATCCCGCAGGAAAACGAGCTTCGTCTCGACCTGGACCGCCTCGGCTACACCGAAGAAGATTTGCGTCTCATCCTCAACGCCTATCAGGAACAGCGTGACTTTGTCCGGCTAAAGGACAATCGCATTATCGCGCTAAAGGATAATCTTCTCTCCGGCAAAGTCGGCTATATTGCCAACTACGCGGTCGATTCAGCGACTAATGCATGCGCTGAAGCTGCTACCGACCCCACAGCCGACCCTTCCGCCGCTGAAACCGGCGATTCCGCAACTATTACACCCGCCGATTCACCCGCCGACCTCAGCTCACAAGCGGCTCTGGATTTGTGGCAAAATCTCTCTCGCCTCGGCGGACGCTGGGAGGGACAAAACCTCATCTTTAACCGCTACTCCCTCATACCTCTGCTAGTTCTCTTTGCCGAGAATCCGGAAGAACTTGAAAAAATGGCCGGCGTTCCCGGCGATACCGCAATTAACGCACACGCCACCGACACCAGTAGCCCCTCCGCCGCCACGCCCGGCGATTCCGCGACTAATGCACACGCACTCGGTACCACCGGTTTCGCACCTGCCGACGACCCCGACACCGCCGGCTTCGCGAACGGCGCCGACGCCGCCAACTTCGCCAGCTCCGCCGCCCGGCCGCAGCTCGACCGCATCCGCACGCTAATCGAAACCGATACGTCGACCCGCGCCGCCCTCCGCGCCCTCGCCCACCCCGAGCAACAGGGACACCTACCGAGTCCCGCCGTCGCCGCCCGCCTCCGCCCCTACCAGCTTTACGGTTTCCAGTGGCTCTGTACCCTGAGCGAGCACGGCTTCGGCGGCATCCTCGCCGACGAAATGGGCCTCGGCAAAACCATCCAGGCCCTCGCCTACATCGAGCACCTCCGCACCCGCCGCCCCGAGCCAGTCCTCGTCGTCGTGCCCACCTCCCTCGTCTTCAACTGGCAGGCCGAGGCCGCCCGCTTCACGCCCGACCTCCCCGTCCTCACCATGTCCGGCCTTCCCGACGAGCGCCGTGCCAACCTTGAACAAGCCGACGAAACGGCCATTTACATCATGTCCTACTCCGTCCTGCGCCGCGATATCGACATCGTCAGCCGCATCCAATTCTCCGCCTGCTTCCTCGACGAGGCGCAGATGATCAAAAACCCCCACACCCAAACCGCGATAGCCGTGCGCCAAATCCGCGCGACCCACCGCTTCGCCATGACCGGCACACCCGTCGAGAACAACCTCATCGAACTTTGGTCGATATTCAACTTCATCATGCCCGGCTACCTGGGCAACGAGCAGAACTTCCGCCGCAACTTCGTTCAGGA
>JAAZIX010000206.1 GCA_012800655.1 Clostridiaceae bacterium
CCCAGCTCTGAACAGGCTGTTCCAGATACAACAGATTGCAACGCTCAACTCCGCGAGCATAGGAAACGGCAGTTTCCACATCCCACCCCTGGTTGGCATCGGCCACCAGCGGAAAATCATCGCCGAAAGTATCATAGGCCGCCAAAGTACGGGCAATGTCATTGCGATAATCGGCGGTGCCGACCTTGATCATGGCACCCTTGAAGCCGCGCTCTTTGGCTTGTTTCAGCTCGGCTACGGTTTCGGCAGGGGTACTGCCGCCCACAGACCAAAAGCTGGGGATCTCATCTCGAAGCTTACCGCCGAGTAACTTATGTACGGGAACTCCTAGAGACTTGCCGAATAAGTCGTAAGCAGCCACGTCCATTGCGGATTTGGGGATATTATTCCCGCGGATAATGGCATTCATCAGGCGGTGAGTCTCGTGGATATTGGTGGGATCTTTCCCGATGAAAGCGGGAGCCAAATGTTCCAAAATTACAACCGAAGCGGAAGCTGCGCTGTCGCCGGTGAATAGAGGCCAGGGATCACACTCGCCATAGCCGACCAAACCGGTATCGGTGTGAAACTCGACCACCAAAGGCGTGGTGTCGGCCATGACACCATACTCACGGCTCAGGATATAGGGATGCTTTAGCGGCACCTTCAACTCATGTAGAACCACTTTTGTAATAACCATTTCACGCACCTCCGAAATCAGGTGTTTTGGCCGATTTTTACTGCAGAGGGATGTCTCCCAGATGCAGTTCATCGTACTATAGCACTCCGAGAGTGTCAATTGTACGAAGGCGTGTACGAGGCACCCGCCAAACGTCGTTTGACTACTTCGCAAGTAAGGTTTATTCTGCCGCCGAGAGGTGTTAATTTATGAGAACTGTTTTAATTATCGGTCTGGGTCGCTTCGGTAAGCATCTGGCCTTGCGTATGGCCGAACTCGGAAATGAGGTTATGGTGGTGGACACCGACGAGGCTAAAGTTGAGGAGATGCTGCCCTTCGTAACCCGTGCTCAGATCGGCGATTGCATGAATGAAAAAATCCTGCGCTCACTGGGCGTCACAAATTTCGACTTCTGCTTCGTCGCCATCGGTGATAATTTTCAGGCTTCGCTGGAAATCACTTCCCAGCTCAAAGAGTTGGGCGCAAGATATGTTATTGCCAAGGCGGATCGCACCATCCATGAGAAGTTCCTGCTCCGCAACGGCGCCGATGCCGTTATACACCCCGAACGTGACGCGGCAATGCGCGCCGCCCGCGCATACGGGGCGCGCAACGTCTTTGATTATTTGGAACTTACCGAGGACTTCTCGGTTATTGAGGTTGCGGTACCGGACAGCTGGGCCGGCAAAAGTATCGGCGAACTGCGTGTTCAGAGTAAATATAATGTGAATATAATTGCTTGTAAGATCGGCGGGAAAATTCGTCCGGTCGCGGGCGCGGATTATGTTTTGAGCAAGGAACAACACATAATAATTGCCGGCAATGCAGATAAGTGCGCGATAATTCCGGAACTCCCCTAGTGCGCAACTAATCTAAAATCTCGACGCGGATCGTATTGGTCGTGCCGCTGGTTCCGCTCGTTGAACCGCCGACCAGTACCACGGTATCCCCGGAATCGACCAGCCCCGATGAAAGGGCGACCTTCATCGCCTGTGAAAAGACGGCGTCCGTTGAGC
>JAAZIX010000207.1 GCA_012800655.1 Clostridiaceae bacterium
CCGGATCTGCTGATTCGCTGGCGTGATCAGGGCAAGATCAGTCGTACCGCTTTCCGCAAAGTCGCTTACGATAATGCCGCAGAGTTGCTGGAGATTTAGATGCAAATTTATATTTGGCAGAGCAAAAACTACCGCGCGCTTGTCAGACACCTCGACTAATGGTAAAATTCTTTTACAATCACCGTAGTTTAGGAAAAAAGGAAAAAACACAGCACACAGCACACGAAGAATGGAGGAAACAGAGCGTGAGAGTACTAGCAGTAGGGTGTCACCCGGACGACCTGGAGATCGGTTGCGGCGGAACTCTGAATAAGTATGTAGAAAACGGAGCTGAGGTTTTTATGTGTCATGTCGCAAATGGCAATTTGGGACATGTCGAGATTCCCCCGGCGAAGCTAGCGGTCATTCGTGCCGCTGAAGCCGAGAGAGCCGGAGAAATTATCGGGGCAACCAAAGTGTTTTCACTGGACGTCGGCGATTCTTACGTGACGGAGTTTGATGAGGCAGTCGTTGATCAGATGACGGATGTAATTCGCGAGGTGCGTCCTGATTTGATCATTACCCATAGCGATGTCGACTATATGCGCGATCACGTACAGGTAAACCGCCTGGTCTTTAATGCCAGCTTTATGTCCGGTATAGTACAGCGTCGTACGACGCATCCGGCTTTTGCGCCAATTGTGCCGATTTATTATATGGACACGCTGGCCGGGGTCGGCTTTGAGCCCACTCACTATGTGGACATTTCCGGCAATATTGAGGTCAAGTTAACTGCCCTGGCGGCGCACGACTCGCAGATCGCCTGGATGCGGGAGCATGACAATATTGACTTCCTGGATTTCGTGCGTACCTGCTCGCGTTATCGCGGCTACCAATGCGGGGTGCCGTTTGCGGAGGCTTTCACCACTTGTCGCACCTGGCCGCGACCTGATGCCCGTAATTTATTGCCGTAAGGCTGTGGAGGAGAAAAATGGACTTAATAACAACAATCAAAGGCTCTCTGCTGGAGAACTTCTATCCTGAGGGATGGGATTTGGCTCGTATTGATGAATGCTGCAACCAGCCGCCCGAGGCCATTACCGATCGGCAGGCGTTCTGGAACCCGGACTTCGAGGTTGTGCCCTGCGCCGCACTGGGTGATTTCGATGTCATGATGGGACACGAGATCGCCGTGGAAATTCGCAATACCAAGACCGCCGGACAGAAGCTCTGTCTAATTCTGCCGGTGGGGCCGATGGGAATGTATCGCTGGCTGGTGTATTTTCTCAAGGCCTGGGATGTCGACTGTCGGCATGTCTATTGCTTTAATATGGACGAATGGAGCGATGCCGACGGTAATACGCTCACGGGCGACGACCGCGCTTCCTTCCGTTTTGCCATGGAAGAGAACCTGTATAACCCGCTGGGTGAATTAACGGTGCCGGTCGAGCAGCGGAATTTCGCTACACGGGAAAACCTGCCGCTCTATCCGGAAAAAATCGCCGCACTGCGCACGGAGGGTGCCCGTCTGGTGACGGTGTACGGAATCGGCAGAGCGTGCCACATAGCCTTCTGGGAGCCGCATTTTGCCGCGGAGTATGAGGACGATTCCGCCTGGATGCGGGAAAATTATCGCATCGGCGCCAAGCTGCATCCGCTGACCATTGAGCAGAACGCCCTGACCAGCTTCAAGAGCCGCTATACGCTTGTTTCCGCACGAGCCAACACGGTCGGTCCGGGCCTGTTCTTCCAGTCCGACCGGATGATCGGCGGTTGCGACGGCGTGCTGGGACGCGGTATGCAGTGGCAGGGAGTATCACTGTGGGTGACCCTGCGCTACGGACCGACGCGCTGGATTACCTCGTCTTATGTTCCGACCATACCCGGCCGCCTTTTCTTCCTGCAGGAGCTCGCCGGCCCGTTACTTCCGGAATCGAACTAACCCGAAACGCCTAAAACACTAAAAACAACTTTGTCTACCTAATGTCCTCCGAAGCCGATGCATCTTTTCCGCACCGGCACTGGGGAACATTAGGCGTCAGATGTTATAATTACCGCATTATGCTAAAGAAAAATGAACGACGGGAAGGCATGGATGCCGAAACATTGAGGTTGCGAAACCGCGCAACTATTCTTAGAGCTATATGCACAAAGAATATTGATACTCGGCCGAAGTTAGTCCAAACCACGGGGCTGACACGCATGACCATTTCAAATATCGTCAACGAAATGGTCGGCTTGGGTTTGGTTGAGGTTGTACCCGGCGACGCCGCGAATTCCAAATCCGCCGCGTCCGATACAGCAACACAGCGTAGTCCCGGACCGCAACCGGAAAAGATTGTTCTGGCCCCTTCGGCTCCTAATGTTCTGGCTATTTGGCTGGATAAGCTGCATCTGACCACATCGGTCTTCGCTCTCAACGGCGAACCGAGCTACCAGGTGGTGCAGTCGTTGCCGGCGGGGATCACCCGTTCCGACCTGATCGAAAAATTATTGACGGCAGCCGAGCGTGCCGTAAACAGAACCGCAAAAAATATTATTGGTATAGGTGTTGCTGTTCCCGGTATAGTTAATCCGGCCAGTGGAGTGCTGGAACAGGTAATCGGCTTTCCCGGTATTGCGCCTTTACCACTGAGAAGCACATTGAGTGAACGCTTGAAATTACCGGTGTATGTAGCCAACGAAATTAACGCTGCCGCTCTGGACGAGATTTATTTCGGATACGGTAGGGAACAAGATAACTTTATCTACATAGGTCTAACCAAAGGTGTCGGCGCGGCCATTGTCAGCGGGAACCGTCTGGTTCAGAGCAATCCCGATATCGGCGGAGAGTTGGGGCATATCAGCATTAATTTCGCCGGTAAACTCTGCGAGTGCGGCAACCGCGGCTGTCTGGAGCTCTATGTAAGTGAGCCGATTGTCACGGCGCAGATATCGGCCGCGGCCCGATGCGAATTCCCGGATTTGGCTTCGGCGTTGACCTATGCCCGGCAATCAACGCTGGCCAATGTGACAGTGAGGAAATTGAGATGGGACTTTCTCTCGAAGCTTGCCATCGGTATAACCAATATCTGCAATATCACCGGCATAGTCAAAATAGTTTTGGGCCACAATGCCAGCCTGTTCGATGCGGCGGAGATGGCCGAGCTACAGGATCTGGTCAGTCAACGGATCATCTTCGATCAGCTACGCAGTGCGGTGGAAATCATCCCAAGTGAACACCGCACCATGAGCTCTGCTCATGGTGCGGCGTGTATACTGCTGGACGATATTTTCCGCGGACGTCTCGATCTGAGCAAGACTCCCTAAGCGCCCCTAGGCATCGAACGTCGAATCTCCTAGGTGCCAAACTTCCCGGGTGCCCCCTCTAGGTATCGTTGCGCCCCAGAATGGCGTCCATCGCCCGGGATATGCCGGCCAGGCCGGCTTCAGGATAATGTGCATACGGAGCAAGCTCGGCGGTCAGCCAGTCATCGTAGCCGACTTCGTTCAGGGCGGCCATGACGGCGGGGAAATCGACATCTCCGGTCAGCAGGTCGACGAAGCCGGATAAATCTGCCGCACCGGAGGCATAACGATAATCCTTAATGTGAATTTTACAAAGACGTTCGCCGCCGAGGGTACGAATCCAATCAACGGGAAAACCATAACGCAGAATGTTGCCGACGTCAAAATAAGCCGCCACCGCCTTTGATCCGAAACTGTCGACATAGTCGCGCATCTCCAGAGGTGAGATGAGAAAGTGGTTCCAGACATTCTCAATGCCGATACGAATGCCCAATTCCTCAGCCAGAGGTACGGCCTGAGCGATCGAGTCGTGCGACCACTTATATACGTCACCGTAGGGGGCGACCTGAACCGTCGGGGCATCAAGTGCGACAACGACGCCGGGAACTACGAGAATGCTGTCACAGCCCAGAATCGCTGCGGCTTCGAGCTGACTCTTGAGATTTTCCACTGCCTGTGCGCGAACCGTCGGGTCGGCATCAGACAGACGCACGGACCAGGGTAACAGACTGGCCAGACTGTAAGTTGCCAGTCCGGCGTCCTGCATACGGCGACGGATTCGTTTCAATTCCTCCGGAGTGGTGTCCGCGGAAATATGAGCCCCCGGCGCATCCAGGGCCAATTCGATGCCGTCAAAATTGTGACGCGCCGCCGCCTCAATACACTCATCCAGTGTGTAGGGCGGAAACGACCAGATATTAATTCCTTTTTTCATGATTATCACTCCCCTATTACTTTACAAAGCTATTTTTTCACAACGCTATTTCTTTGCACCGCCGCATTGGCGTATGATTTCCAGACATGTGGTGACCGACTTTAAGGCATCAGCCAGCGTGTTTTGCTCAACGACTTTGTCATTTTGGATGCAGTCCAGGAAGTAGCTCAACTCTAGGATATGTCCGCTGGATTGAGTCATGCTGCCGTCTTTTGAGGGAGGGAACTCAAGGCGATCAGGGATTTCCGGAGTATAGGGCTGAGCGTCCCCTTCATAAATCAAGAAGCTGGGCGTGGCGGATGAATCGTAGGTGAGCAGAGCTTTTTCAAAGCCCAACCGGAATTTCATCGAGAAAGGGAAAGCGGAATTGTGATGCCAGGCGGCCTCGATGCCGATAGCCAGATCCGGGTACTGTAGAATGGTGAACAGGTCTTTGAGCGTCGGCTCGGGATAATAATTGCCTCGCGAATAGATTTCTTCCGGTTCACCCAACATAAAACGCACAAAGTCGATATCGTGTATGTGAAGATCCAGGCCGAGGGTTCCGGAGCGATCAGGATCCATGTACCATTCCGACCATACCGGAGCACTGCCGGTGCGGCTTAAAGAAGCGGAGAGCAGACGACCGAAATCCCCGGCGACGTAGCGGTCGCGTACATAACGGTATTCCGTCCAGAAACGCAGTAACTGTCCTACCATGACTTTCAATCCGGTGGCCTGCTGCTTAGCGATCAGGACTTCGCCCTCAGCGGCCTTCAAGCACAGCGGCTTTTCAATAAATACATGGAGACCGTGATCCATACCTAGTAGTGCCAACTTCGCATGATCGATCGTCGGCACACAGATATCAATCATGTCCAATTCCTCCGAGCGCACCATTTCTTCAGCCGAGGCATACCAGTTCGCATTAACTTCGGCAGCGTATTTGCGCGCCCGCTCGGGGATAATGTCCGCTGTGGCCACAACTTCGGCCTGTTCGGACAAATACATAAATGCGTTTAGATGTGCGCGACCGATGCCGCCGCAACCCACCAGACCTATTCTTACTTTTTTCTTCATAAACTCACCTCCGCGATAATTGTAAAATGATTTTACCATTAATAAGAAAGTCTGACAAG
>JAAZIX010000208.1 GCA_012800655.1 Clostridiaceae bacterium
GCCAAGGATCAGCGGGTGTATTATTTCAATAAGAAAGAGATCATCGGCAACCGCTACGGCACGCCGAATCCGATCCCCTTCCGCGTCGTCGACCGCAATATCGGCTTGGATGTGGACGTTGCGGTGCGTTGCCACGGCGAGTATTCCTACCGTCTGGTGGATCCGCTGCTATTCTACGTCAATGTGACGGGTAATGTTGCCGACGAATATCGTCGCGACCAAATTGACAGCCAGTTGCGCTCCGAGCTGATGACGGCATTGCAGCCGGCCTTCGCTCGGATTTCCGAGATGGGTATACGTTACAGTGCCCTGCCCGGCCACACCACGGAGTTGGCAGATGCCCTGAACCAGGTGCTTTCGGAAAAATGGCGCAATACGCGCGGCTTAGTCATCGCTTCGTTCGGGATCAGCTCGATTACGGCGCCGCCCGAGGATGAGGAGATGATCAAGCAGTTACAGCGTAGCGCCGTGATGCGTTCGCCCGAGATGGCTGCCGCCAATATCGCCGCCGCTCAGGCCGATGCCATGCGCGCCGCCGCCAAGAACGAAGGTGCGGGCCCGGTTATGGCTTTTGCCGGAATGAATATGGCCCAGCAGGCCGGCGGGATGAATGCCGCAAATTTGTTCAATGTGGCGCAGCAGCAACAGCAACAACAGCAGCAGGCTCCGCCGCCGCAACAGCAGGCGGCCACCTGGACCTGTGTCTGCGGAGCCGCAAACAGCGGGCGTTTCTGCACACAGTGCGGAAAGCCGAAACCGCAGGGTGCCGCATGGCGTTGCGATAAGTGCGGTTGGCAACCTCAGGATCCCAACAATGTTCCGAGATTCTGCCCCAACTGCGGCGATCCTTTCAACGAGCAGGATCGGATCTGAGTCTGAACAAACGCTCGCCCGGACACGATTCCTACTGATACGGGGTCGGGTGCGGAACGAGACGCTGGCTCAACGAGTAAATAATATGTAATGAACCTAGCGAATCCGGGGCGAAGATTCCGTCGTCCCGGATTCAGACTAGTTACGGGGGAGATGAAAAGATGACGCAAAACCTTGACTTGACATCTGTGACCGCTGCTGAAGCGGAGGTACGCCGACGTGTTGCCGAGGCGCAACGGGTCGTAATCAAGGTCGGCACGTCTAGCATTACGCACACCAACGGCCGGGCCAATCTGGCCATGCTCGAGCGACTATGCTGGGCTATTGTCAATGAATTGAACCGCGAACGTGAGGTCATATTGGTCACCTCCGGAGCGATTGCGATCGGCATGGGTCGCCTGCAACTTACGGAGCGTCCGACGAATATTCGTGAAAAGCAGGCATTGGCCGCAGTCGGTCAATGCGACCTGATGAATATTTACAGCCGGATTATGAATATGTTCGGACACACGGTGGCGCAAATCCTTCTGACCAAGGACGACATAGAGGATGAGCTGACCCGCACCAATGTAATGAATACTTTTGAAGCCCTGCTGGAGCGCGGGGTTTTGCCGATTGTCAATGAAAACGACACGGTCTCGACACTCGAGGTCTGGCATAACGGTAGCTTCGGCGATAACGACACGTTATCGGCTCATGTCGCAAGAGTAGTCGGTGCCGACCTGCTCATTCTGCTTTCGGATATTGACGGTCTCTATGCCTGCGATCCGCGTCTGGAGCCGGAAGCCGAACTGTTGACTTTCATTCCTACGTTGACCCCGGAGATTATGAGTTGCGCCACTTCGAGCAGCAGTTCAAAGCGCGGCACGGGTGGGATGCGTACAAAGCTCCTCGCCGCCGAAATGGCAACTGCCGCCGGTATCGATATGGTAATTGCGAACGGCAACCGCCCGGAGAATATCACCGGTATTCTCGAAGGTGAGGGTTTGGGTTCGCTCTTTCCCCGCAAAGGCACTGTGACGGAGTAAGTTAAGCAAGGTGAGTTGCGACGGAGAGTATTGCGACGAAGTGAGTTTGCCGATGCGGCCGGAAATTGAAGTTGACAGCGTGGCGGATATTGCCCGGCGGCTCGAGATTTATATCGACACGGGTCTGCTTTCGCGCCGGGTCGATGAGGAATTGGCCGAGGGAAACGGCTTTACCCGCCCGTTCGTTATTGCGATTGACGGCGGCGCGGCGGCCGGGAAGAGTACTTTGTCCGAAATCCTTGCCGAGCAACATGGCGCCGGTGTAATTCACATGGACGACTTCTTTCTGCCGGAACATTTGCGCACGCCGGAACGCTTGAACGAGCCGGGCGGCAATGTGGATTACGGACGTTTTGCGGCAGAGATTCTGTCGGAGTTGCGTCTTGTGAAGGTTTCAGATTGGACGGGATCGTCCGCCTCCGACCCGAATGAGGACGGCACGGCTTCCGTAGCCTTTACGTATCGCCGCTTTGACTGCCGTTTGGGAACTCTGACCGACGACGTAGAGGTGCCAATGGAGCGGTTTTATATCGTCGAAGGAGCGTACAGTATGCACCCCCGTTTCGGCAAATACTATGATTTTTCCGTATATTTGGATATTGATGTCGCTGAGCAGGAACGTCGGCTTCGCCAACGCAATCCTGAACTGTGGCCGCGTTTTGAAGGGGAGTGGCTACCCTATGAGCGCAATTATGCCGCCGCCTTCAAGATTCGCGAAGAAGCGGACCTGGTTTTTCGGGTCGGATGAGAGAACTTTGGTTTGTTTAAGATGAGAGGACTTTGGTTTGTTTAAACATTATTTGATTGTTTTTCTGATTTCCATGCTTCCGCTGGTTGAGTTGCGGGGAGCGATTCCGTATTCACAGGCGGTTCAGCTACCGTTGTTACAGTCGTATATTGTTGCCACCATTGGCAATATGCTCCCGGTGCCGTTCATCTATTTCTTCGCGCGGCGGATCCTGGAATGGGGTAAGGACAAGAGATATATCGGTAAATTCTTTACCTGGATACTCGAACGCGGTGAGCGGGCGGGTGATAAGCTACAGGCCAAGGCCGGGCGCAGTATTTTTGTAGCTCTGATGATATTTGTGGCGATTCCACTGCCCGGAACCGGAGCATGGACCGGAACGCTCGCGGCGAGTATTCTGGACATGGACTTTAAGTCGAGTGTGATCGCCGTGCTTTTGGGCGTGCTGATTGCGGGTGTAATAATGGGGCTGGCGAGTGCGGGACTGTTCGGTGCTATCAGCACCTGGATTGCGCCCCCGGCGGCACCGGCACCGATAGTGACCGGATAGTACGCCGACCGAATAGTACGGCATGAACTGCCGGAAGAAATAACAAAATAATATCGACCCGGGGCTCTGTTGCTCCCGGGTCGATTCATTTCAGTCAGTGTCAGCTCAATTCAATAGAATGGTTTTATTCGCTATCTTACTCCGCATTCTTCGCATTTTCGGCTTCGTTCCAGTCGTCGACTGTTGTGGCGACGATTTCGGGCGCCGGCTGGGGCGGGGTAGGTGTGTACGCTTCCGCAACAGTCGGAGCTACCGGAGCTGGGGCGATTGGGGTCGGAGCCACCGGAGCCTGAGCGACCGGAGTCGGCGTGACGGGGATCTCGCGGATCACGGCGGGCTCGGCCGGTTGGGCGGTAGCGGGTGTCGCGGGTGCGGTGCCTGATGTCGCTGCCGCATCCTGAGCGCCGGCACCGGATCCGGATGAAGCCGTCAGTAGGGCGGTACGCAGGTTCTGTTCCATGGTGGTCAGCTCGGCGGCGGCCTGGATACGCTTGGCACGCCCCTCGTTCTGGATCTTGATTGTTTCATCGATCGTGGAGATCAGCTCGGCATTGACCTTCTTCAAAGTCTCAATATCGACGATGCTCCGCTGCGACTCGCGCTGTACCTCCAGAGTATTGGACTTGAGCAACGCGGCATTTTTGACCAGCAGCTCGTTCGTTGTCCTGGAGACGGCCTGTTGCATCTGTAAC
>JAAZIX010000209.1 GCA_012800655.1 Clostridiaceae bacterium
CACCGCAGGAGGAACAAGAGTAGGTAACAGCCACATTTGACGTATCTCCTTCTTCCCAATACTGAGGGGCGGATGTCTGCCAGGCATCCCTATTTTGTGCTTCGGCTCGCGCCGCTGATTCGGCCGCACGCACCTGGCTCTCGTTGTAATCAATTACGGTCTGAACGTCAAACTCACTACCGCAATATTCGCACGTCATGTTCTGGGTCTCGCTACCAAAAATTAGTGGAGCACCACAACTGGGACATTTGTACTCGTGAACACTCATACCGATCTATATCCTCCTGTCATAAAAAATTAGCCGCGCGACTGATCACCCGACTCGGTCAAATTCAATTATTGTCCGGATCGCAACCGGCGCAACCGGCACAGTCATCGATCGGCGCGGCAGTTACCGCAAAGTACTCATTGAGCTGATCCAATAACTTCTCAATATTAAGGCCGTGCACGGTACAGGCCCGTTCCAGTGTTTCGTGGTGCGCCATCGCACAGCCCAGACATTGCAGTCCGTTGGCAAAGAAAATCGGCGCACAACCCGTATCTCTCCGTATAACATCCATTATCAACATATCACCGGTAATCAGCCGGTCGCTCTTAACACAATCACTACTCATTTTATACTTGTCCTTTCTTCCACACAGACTAGATCTGTATACCGCAATTGTAGCATACATGTAGTCAATTAACACACTTCATTGATGTAAAATTTACCAACCTCATACCACGGCGGCAATACTAATTATTCAGCAAATGCTGTCGCAACTCGTCCATATTCGCCAGGACTGTCGGACTGGGGTCCGGATAGACCAGGTTCATATTTTCCAGCGTATCTCGTACGATCTCCGAAACCAGGTAGCGGGCAAACCACTTGCGATCCGCCGGGATCACATACCAGGGAGCCGTTTCCGTCGCCGTTGCCTGAATCATCTCCTCATATGCCCGATGATAATCATCCCAGTGCTCACGTTCCTCAATATCTGAAACCGAAAATTTCCAGTTCTTATCCGGCTCGTCCAGACGGGAGAGAAGACGATTTCTCTGTTCTTCCTTGGAAATGTAGAGAAAAAACTTTATCGTGTATATTCCGTTCTCGGCCAAATAGCGCTCGTAGGCGTTGATCTGACGGAAACGGTTCTGCCAAACCTGATCATCCACCAATTCCGGCGGCAACATCTGCTTCGGCAACAGATCCCGCACCCGCGTCACAATCACCTCTTCATAATGGGAACGATTGAAAATCCCGATCTCGCCGCGCGGGGGGATCGCCTTGTGAATTCTCCACATATAGTCATGATCCAGTTCTTCCACCGACGGCTGTTTAAATGGTGTAACCTTCGTGCCTTGCGGATTAAGTCCGGCCATGACGTGACGTATTATCCCGTCCTTGCCGGCGGCATCCATCGCTTGCAAAACAATTAGCAGGGCTTTGCGATTTTCCGCATACAAACATTCCTGTAATTTTTTCATTCTCTTTATATTCGCCGGCATGAGTTGCTCGCGAACCGTATCCTTGTCCAAACCACCTTCATCATCGGTCGAATAATCGCTCAACGAGAAATTCGTCGGATCGGCTACGCGATATTTTTCCAGGAGCATAAGAACACCTCTTTCAAGTTTAATGGCAAAATTCTACCATACTTTCATTGTCAATTAAATAATTTGATCAGCCAACGATTGGGGATTTTCCCCGCCCAACGCACAAAACGAGCGGTAAAATGAGAAATTGCCACGTCGCGATTGCGTCGCAACGCTCTCCAGCTCCGTTGAACCACCCGTTCCGCCCGCTCCATGCCGAGACGTTTGACGCCGCGAATCTCTCCGACTCCGGCCCTAATTTGAAACGGTGTCGCAACGGCATTGGGGCAGACAGCAATCACCCTAATTCCCGAGTCCGCCAGTTCGGCGTTCAGAGCCCGTGAAAAGCTCAAAACATAGGACTTGGTAGCCGCGTAGACGGCAAAGCCCGGCTGAGGGATGAATGCCGCCGATGAGGCCAGATTTAGTACGGCACTACCGCATTTCATTCTCGGCAAAGCCCGATGTACCAACAACGTGAGTGTTTCACAATTCAAACGCAACGTATTGCTGATCTGCTCCTCGGACTGCGCCGCAAATCGGCCCGCAAAACCCAGACCGGCCGAATTGATCAAAATGGCAACTTCGATCGCCGGGTCACACAAAGCCCGACTTAATTCGCCCTCTGATTCATTCAGTTCGGCTATCAGGTCACCGGCAAACAGCCGACAGGGCACGGGAGTGCAAAGCCGCGCGGTTTCCGCCAGCCGGGCCGGATTGCGTCCCGACAACCAGATCTCCGTGAAATTAAACCACGGTTCGCATCCCGGCGTATCGCTTCGTCGGGCGGCGAGCTGAATCGCATACTCGCGCCCCAGACCGGAGGAAGCGCCGGTAACCAGTGCGACCCGCAAAGCGGAACTCGAGTTCTGGCTGTCCTCTCTGATTTGCATTGTTAAAAGACTCATGGTATCATCTGTTCTGCTTTCGGCCCTATGGTCAAGCGGCTAAGACGCCGCCCTCTCAAGGCGGAAACGGGAGTTCGATTCTCCCTAGGGTCACCAACAAACAGCCTCCGCGAAAACGCGGAGGCTGTTTCTTTTCTTTATTGGAAAAAGCTCTGCAGGGACAATTCCTCATCCAGACCTTCAAGACGCTCGTCCATGGGACGGTACTTGCGGCGCCGCTTAACATTTTTGTAAGCCGGACGAATAATTTTGCCGCTACTACCCAGTTCTTCCAGACGATGCGCTGACCAGCCGGCAACGCGGGCGGCGGCAAAGAGAGGTGTGAATAACTCCGACGGGATATTGAGCATATCGTAGATCAGTCCAGAATAGAAGTCGACATTGGCGCAGTAGGGCTTATCCGGCTCACCGCGATAGTCCCGTAGCACTTGCGGTGCCAACGCTTCCACCTTCCTGTAGAAGTCGAACTCATCCTTCCGTCCCATCGCAACGGCCAGATCCTCGGCATATTCGCGCAACAATACCGCCCGCGGATCGGACAGAGTGTAGACCGCATGCCCGATACCGTAAATGAGACCGGTTTGGTCGAAGCTCTTCTTAGCCAAAAGTGAAATCAGAGCATCGCGGATTTCGAGATCGGATCCGTAATCCTTCACCGTCTCTTTCAGATACTCCATCATCTGGAAAGCTTTATTCGCCGCTCCGCCGTGTTGTGGACCCTTTAGTGAGCCGATTCCCGCCGCAATAGCCGAATACGTATCCGTACCGGTTGAAGTAACGGCACGCACGGCAAAGGTCGAGTTGTTACCGCCGCCGTGCTCGGCATGCAAAACCATTATCAGGTCGAGAATTCGTGCCTCCAATTCGGTAAACTCCCCGCTCGGACGAATCATCCGCAGAATGTTCTCGGCGATCGAATACTCCGGTAAAGGAGCATGGACAAACAGGCTCTTATTGTCGAGATAATGTAACATCGCCACATAAGAGTAAGCAATCAGCAAGGGAAAACGTGCTATCAGCGTCAACGACTGACGCAGAACATTTTGCAAATCTATCGAATCTCCGTCCGGATCATGCGCATAGAGAGCCAGGACATTGCGAGCCAACTTATTCATGATATCCCTGCTCGGATAGCGGAAAATCATATCCTCGGTAAAACTCGGCGGCAAGTATGAATTCTCGGTCAAAGCGTCGTGGAAGGCTTTCAGCTGCGCCTCGG
>JAAZIX010000210.1 GCA_012800655.1 Clostridiaceae bacterium
CAGTTTTTATAGGAGGTTTTCTATGGATACAAGGAAGGAGCTGGCCCTGAAATTTTTTGCCAGCCAGATTAGACTGGAAACATTTAGGCAGGTAGCTAATTTAGGCTTCGGGCATCTGCCGGGCTCACTGTCAGTCGCCGATTTATTGGCTGTACTCTATGGGAGCAAGATGAATATTCGTCCCGAAGAGCCAAATTGGCCGGAGCGCGACATTATGGTTATGTCGAAAGGGCACGCCGGACCGGCTGTCTACTCTACCTTAGCCCTGAAGGGATATTTCCCGATGAGCTGGCTTATGACGCTCAATAAGCTTGGAACCAGGCTGCCCAGCCACTGTGATCGTCTCCTGACTCCCGGAGTTGATATGACGGCGGGCTCGTTGGGGCAAGGTATTTCAGCAGGTCTGGGTCTGGCGCTGGCACATAAGGTTAAAGGAATCGACGCCAAGACTTATATCGTTCTCGGTGACGGAGAATGTAATGAGGGAGAAGTTTGGGAAGCTTTTCTATTCGCACCGCAACACAAGCTAGATAATGTTATCGTCTTCATCGATCGCAATTTGAAGCAGCTCGACGGTACCACTGCTGAAGTTCTGTCTCTCGGCGACATGGCTGTCAAATTAGAGGCATTTAATTGGCATACTCAGACAATCGACGGACACGATATTGTTGCGATTTCCGAGGCTATTGACGCCGCTCATGCTGTAAAGGGCAGGCCGTCCGCAATTGTTATGAATACGATCAAGGGCGCCGGTGTAAAAGAGCTTGAGGAAATGGAGATCAACCATCATATTCGTTTGTCGTCGGACATGTCCGAACGCGGAATGAAAGTACTCGAGGAGGCACATGCGGCTTTGGCAGAAGTACTTAGGGAGCACAATGTAACACCTATTCCGACAGCTTTGGATCGGGAGTAGAGGGAGGTTTTTCATGTATAAGGTTATTTATGACGGATCAAGAGAGAAGAAGGATCATAAGACTGTTTTTTCCTCAACAATGATGGATCTGATTGAAACGGATCCCGATGTGGTTTATTTAGATGCCGACTTGATGAATTCATCCGGAACCATGGCTCTATGGAAGAAACATCCGGATCGTGCCTTTAATTGTGGCATCTGTGAGGCCAATATGATGGCGGTTGCGGCCGGCCTGTCACTTGGTGGACTGAAGCCCTATGCGCACACCTTTGGACCTTTCGCTTCCCGCCGTTGCTACGACCAGGTTTTCATTTCTCAGGGTTATGCCGATAACCCGGTGCGAATTTACGGTAGTGATCCAGGAGTCTGTGCCGCATTCAACGGCGGAACGCATATGCCTTTTGAGGACATGGCACTGATGAGGGCAATTCCGCAGGCTTATGTGTTTGATATCGCCGACGGAGTTCAGTTTGAGTGGGTTTTGCGTAAGGTTAAAGATGCCGATAGTGGTGTCCAGTACATTCGTTCGACGCGTAAAAACAATGCTGCAATCTATGCGCCGGGCTCCGAATTTGAAATCGGCAAGGGGAACATTTTGCGTGATGGTACGGACCTAACCATCATAGCTTCCGGGATCATGGTCGGAGACGCGATGGCGGTGGCCGAATATTTGGCCAAGGAAGGAATTTCTATTCGTGTGGTCGACATGTTTACGGTTAAGCCGCTGGATGTTGACCTGGTCGTTAAATGTGCCCAGGAGACCGGCGTGATTGTAACGAGTGAAAATCACAATATTATAGGTGGCCTGGGTGAGGCCGTCGCTGCGGCTCTCGTTGAAAACTATCCGGTTCCCCTGATTCGACACGGTGTAGAGGATCGCTTCGGTCAAGTCGGATCAGTCGATGAACTCCGTGAGGCTTACGGATTGACACCGGAAAGACTGACCGAATTGGTGCGTAAGGCCCTGAAGAGAAAATAAGTAAGCGCCAATATTTCCGTTTTAACTTTACTCAACAGGGCGACAAAAGTCGCCCTGTTGCTATATGTACGCCGGGGAGGGGAGGATGCATGATTAGAATTGAAGGAAAATATAATAGCGCCATTGTCTTTACCGATGATATCGAGCCGACGGCTTATGTGCAGATCCAACGACTTTGCGACCAGGAGTTTACGTCGGGCAGCGTGATTCGCGTAATGCCGGATGTGCATGCCGGTGCCGGCTGCACAATAGGAACTACGATGACCATAAAGGATAAAGTAGTTCCCAATTTAGTCGGAGTAGATATAGGCTGCGGCATAGAAACCGTACAAATCGATCGGGATCGGGAAGGGATAAGTTTTGAGAGCCTGGATCGCCAGATTCGCGGCAATATCCCATCCGGCTTTTCAATTCGCCAAAATCCCCATTCGCGCGCCGGAGAAATAAACCTGAATGCTTTACGCTGCATTAAGGAGGCTAACCTGAATCTAAGACAGGCAGAGCGCAGTCTCGGAACTCTAGGGGGCGGCAATCACTTTATCGAATTAGATGTGGATGAAGCAGAGCGTGTCTACTTGCTGGTTCATTCAGGTAGTCGGAATATCGGTCTTAGAGTCGCTCAGTATTACCAAAGTGCGGCTGCTCGGGCTATGAAAAACACGGGAAATAATGTTCCCGGAGATCTGGCCTGGTGTGAAGGGCGGTTGTTGGATGATTACCTTCACGATATGTCAATCATTCAACGCTTTGCACAACTGAATCGCGAGATCATGACTGAGGTCATACTCAGCTTCATGGGTTGGAAAGCACTGGATCGCTTCACCACGATTCATAATTACGTTGACATTGACTCCATGATACTCCGGAAAGGTGCGATTTCAGCTAAGAAGGACGAACGGGTGCTTATTCCTCTGAACATGCGTGACGGTGCCTGGATTTGCCGCGGAAAGGGAAATCGCGACTGGAATTACTCCGCACCTCACGGTGCCGGTCGCTTGTTCTCACGAACTGAAGCACGACAGCGTTTTTCTTTGAGCGAATTTCGAAAAATGATGGACGGCATATATACCACCTCTGTGGATAGCGAAACAATCGATGAGATTCCCTTGGCGTACAAGGATGGCGCAGATATTATGCGCTTCATTGAACCGACGGTGGATATAGAGTTGCAGATTAAGCCGATTTACAATTTCAAAGCCGCAGATGAAGGAGACGGGAGGCGACGGCGAAAAAATCGCGATAAAAGGAACAGAGGCAGATAAAATTTTCCAAAGGCAGCAACCCGTGTCTTGAGATTGACATGCTCTCTGAATTATGAGAAACTCGGCCACGAAAACTCACATTTATGGAGGTTCCCGCATGAATAAAAATTTCTTCCGGCGCCGAAAGAAGGACGAGTCGGATGGTGCGACACGAATCGGGATTGATCCTATCCGCGATGTCAGACAGATTTCGTTGCCGCGTACATTACTTCTGGGCCTGCAACATGCTTTTGCGATGTTTGGCGCCACTGTATTGGTTCCGATCCTGACCGGTCTGGAGATTTCTACGGCTCTGTTGATGGCAGGTTTAGGAACTCTGGTCTTCCACCTGATCACACGCGGAAAAGTACCTGCTTTCCTCGGCTCATCTTTCGCCTTTATCGTCGGTTACAACACGGTTGCTCCGTTTGTAAACGGCAATTCGCCCAACCCCGAGCAATTGGCAAAAGCCAATGGAGGCGTGGTTATAGCCGGTTTGGTCTATTTGGTGCTTGCTTTGTTCATTAAGCTCTTCGGCGTCAGACGGGTAATGCGCTTTTTCCCGCCCGTGGTTACGGGTCCGATCATTATCTCCATCGGTCTGATTTTAGCCCCGGTAGCGATCAACAGCGCCAGCCAGAACTGGCTCCTGGCTGTGGTTGCCCTTCTTGTCATAGTGATATGTAATATCTGGGGCAGGGGAATGGTGAAAATAATTCCCATAATTATCGGTATTACGGTCAGCTATGTACTTGCGCTCATTTTGAATCAGGTTGACTTCTCCCAGGTAAGCAAAGCCGGACTGTTTGCCCTACCCCTGAACACAGCCACCTTTGCCAAGTTTGACCTAAGCGCCATTCTCACCATCGTGCCTATTTCTTTGGCGACCATGATGGAGCATGTCGGCGATATAACCTCAATCAGCGCCACCACCGGAAATAACTATCTGGTGAACCCGGGTCTGCATCGTACCTTGATCGGCGACGGAGTAGCAACTTCCTTCTCGGCGATGTTTGGCGGACCGGCCAACACGACATACGGCGAGAATACAGGAGTTCTTGTATTGACCAAGGTTTATGATCCGCGTGTTATGCAAATCGCTGCGGTTATCGCGGTTGTTCTCTCGTTTTTCCCCGCAATAAGTGCCGTGATTCAATCCATTCCCGCGGCGATAATAGGGGGAGTTTCGCTGGTCCTATACGGTATGATCTCCGCAATCGGTGTACGGAACGTGGTTGAGAATAAGGTCGATTTCACTCGCAGCCGTAATCTGCTGATAGCCGCGATCATTTTGGTTACTGCACTGGGCTTCTCGTTCAGTGAGGCCGGCGGGCTGGTTTTCAAAGTCGGAGAATACACGATCACAATTTCCGGCTTGGCGTTAGCCTCTATTTTGGGGATAATCATGAACGCCATATTGCCGGAGAAAGACTATGTCTTTACGGAGGATGAGCCGAAAGATACCGGAGTTGATTTCTCCGGTACGGACTCTAAGCCGCTGCGCTCATCGCGTAAATAAACTATAAAAAGGGTTCGTGAATGTCCTGAGCTCTTTCATAATGTGCCTGTCTTGGCCACATCAGGATTTGACAATGCTCGGGTCCCTCGCCTATAATTGCCAATCGTGCCCGGAAATAAGTTTTTCGGCACTGGACAAGTGGTGGGATTAGCTTAGCTGGTTAAAGCGCCAGATTGTGGCTCTGGAGATCGTGGGTTCGAATCCCATATCTCACCCCAACACTGGGATGTGGCCAAGCGGTTAAGGCACGGGACTTTGACTCC
>JAAZIX010000211.1 GCA_012800655.1 Clostridiaceae bacterium
AAACTCCAGCCCGAGCTCAGCCGCAGACTGCGGTCGCTCAGCAACCAAACAACCTCGATACCCTGCAACGACTCGATCAGATCCATCCCCGTCTCGAGGTCGAGGCAGAACAGGCCGGTCGTCAGCGCGTCGGCGAGACCAGAATCCGGCGCGTAAACCGTTATGGAAAGATATCCCTGGGCGGGCCGCAGGGTCTGCGGGTCAATGATATGGTGGTAGAAATGCCCATCAGCCTTAAAGCAACGCTCATTCACGCCGCTGGTCACGGCGGCATGATCAATCAGCGGCAAAATCGCCAGATATTCATCGTCCATGGAAGATTTCCCGGCACCGGCGACCTTGTCGGCGGCGCGAGCCGGCTCGAGCACCCCCGGCGCGATCAGCGGATTCTTGATCGCGACCTGCCAGGGCCGACCGTTATCGTGCCGATAACCGATCGAGCGCACATTTCCGCCGGCGTTAATCAGCACAGAAGTGACGCCGCGGGCTTCGGCACGGCGCGCGACCAGCTCAACGGCATAGCCCTTGGCCAGAGCACCGACGTCGAGCCGCATCGCGGGGTCCAGCAGCTGCACCGTTGTGAGATCCGCCCCCAACCGAATCTTGCCGGGATCGATATGTTGCGCCGCCGCCCGCAACTCCGCCTCAGTCGGCAGAAGATCCGGCGAAACCGTGGCGGGCTCCGGATGCGCCGGCCCCGCCGCCGCAAGAGCGACGCGCCACAGCTCAGTCACCGTACCGATCGCAATATTCATCCCGCCCCGCGTCAGCTCATAGTACTCCTTACCCATCTGCAACAGCTTCCCGAGCTCCGGATCAATCCGCACCTCGGCACCGCCGCTCTCATTAATCGTGCGAATATTATTCACCCCCGGGTAAGTATTAAAAGCATCGAAAAGTTGGTGAAAATACTGAAAATCCTCATGAATCTTTGCCGCTTCGGCAGAAAATTCAGCCTCACTGGCCGCCACGCCGATCAAATTAATCGCCACGTCGAAGAGATTGGGATAGACCACGGAATAGCGCTTCAAGCCCGCGGACGGCTCCACTTTCTGATCCGCATCCACGCCGAGCACGTCGCCGGTCAAATGCCCGGCAATATCCGGACTCAAAAGCATCTGCCGCAACTTCGGCTCGGGCGATACGTCCGGCTCGGTCGTCGTCGGCGACTTCGGTGCGCAGGCGGACAAAACGCTCAAACCCAGCAGGCTCAGCACAAGAACAATAATCGTTACCAAGCCGGCGGTTCGCCTTCGAGCATCCGTTCTTCCTTTTGCCTTTGTTTCCATTTCGCCGCACCTTTCCGCAAAACCGCAGATATTTCACACTTTGTGTAATTATCGAGCTTATCTCTTCCGAATTCAAGCGGGCATGCGCAAAACCGCAATTCAGGCGCTGCAACTCAATGGTCCGCAACGCACCCTCCCGCGCCTCGCGCACCCTTGCGAACTCCAGCCGTTCCTTTGCCGCCACTCGCGGCACTCCTTCAATTACTGCGAATATCGCGTGAACTCCCGTGCACCCGCAACGCGCCGTTGTTGTGGTTCGGTGGTTATTTCTTATTCTGTTCATCCATAGCTCGTGCAACAGTTGCCCCCCCCCATGCTACAATGTGCACAGTTCGGACGACAGTTCGCCAATGCGGCTACAATCGGAAATTGTTGGCCCCGACTGTGAACCGTCGGCTTCGACAAAATCACGGCGACCGCCTAAGTAAAACAGGAGGGGTGTCTTGAAAAAACTTTCTGCTTTGTATGTAAATGAATGCCTAAAGATCTTTTGGCGCAAACTCTTTTGGATAATGCTAATCGTGATGGTGGCG
>JAAZIX010000018.1 GCA_012800655.1 Clostridiaceae bacterium
AAGGAGAAAGAGAAAAAGGTGGCGAACAGCTCGATCTGATGCTTTTTGCAATTAAAAACATGCTGGATGAGTTGTTGGCAAAAGCTGGATGTCCGGCTTTTTCGACATACAATTACGGCAGTGGTCGGCTCTACGCCATTGTCGGTTTGGACGAAGAGACCGATTTCGAGCCTTTAGATCAGGTGTTCGAAAATCTTCAGCGTCACTTTAAGTTCTTTTTTGACGTAAATGTGCTGGTCGGAGTGAGCGATACTCAGCGAGAACTCATGCAGTTGTACCGAGCGCGAGAGCAATCGGAGCGAGCGCTGGTTTTTTCCGACAGTCGTCGGGACATGGATCTGATATATTACCGAACAATCGGACATCCGGCTTCGCCCGAATCTGTCGAGACCGAGAAAATCCAGGACCTGCTCTACGAATACTTCATGTCGGAAAAATACGAAGAAAAAGAGATGACAGAACTGGTAGAGAGCGCCATAACGGTTGTATCTTCCCGTGCCGGAGAACAGTTCGCTGATCCTTTGACCGCAGCCAGAAAATTTTGCCTGCAATTCGTTACGACTTTGGTGCATGCCCTCTTCAAGTTGGATATTATGGAAGAATGGTTAGATGATTATGTGAAGTTTATTGGACTGATTCATAGCGTCGATACAATGGCGAAATTAAGTCGATATACGAATGATTTGATTCGCACTCTAGCCGATGTTCTGCACATAAGTAGAGATGGAAGCGGTAATTATCTAATCGAACAGGCCAAGCAATATATAAAAAACAACTACAACAAGACTTCGCTCGGACTCGATGAGGTATCGCGAGCGATCAACATTTCCAGTATTTATCTTTGCAAGTTGTTCAGTCGTCATACAGACAGCAGCTTTACCGAGTATGTTAATCGTGTGAGAATAAATGAAGCCAAACGTCTGTTGCGCGAGACTGATTTACGGATCCAGGAGATCAGCGATCGGGTCGGATATGCCCAGGCTAAATACTTTAACTATGTTTTTAAGCGTTTGGAGCAAGTGACTCCAACCGCTTACAGAAGAATGGGTAAAACGGATGTAAAAATTTAAATGTTGGAGCGCAACTAAAGTCGGCACATAAAAGCAGTCGAAAATACCGAAAATTTAGACAAGGTTGGAATTATAATAAAATCAGACGGAATATATCTGAAGGCATCGATGTTTGGGTGTACAATCCGAGAATACAGGAACATGCGCAGGCAATATGCGTGTGTCGACTTTGCTCTAGAGCATAATCGGAGGTAAAAAATGAAAAAAGCTCAGAAAGTAATTTCCCTTCTACTGACACTATTGTTGTGTCTCGGTGTGATGGCCGGCTGTCAGCCTGCTACGCAGTCTGACCCGGGCGGCACTACCGCCGGAGGCGTGACGCCTGACAAGTCGTCTCCCAAGGAAACAACCGCCGCCCCTAAAGAAACGACCGCCGCCCCTCAAGAAACAACCAAAGGTACTGATCCCGAGCCGGAAAAAATTCTCAATCTTGCTTGGCACTCAGCCACCGGTACGGATGCCATGATGGAAAGCCCGTTCTCTGACACTCAGTCGCTTTATCACATGTTTATTTGGGACTCACTGGTCAAGTTGGAAGATGGCCTCACCCGAGCCGTTCCCATGCTAGCGGAATCGTTTGAGTTTAGGGATGACGGAATGGCATTAAAGTTTGTTCTTCGCGACGATGTTAAGTGGCAAGACGGTGAAGCGTTCACGGCGGATGACGTAGTATTTACTTTGAAACTTGCCGGGAAGCTTCCTAAAAGCACGCATAAGCCCATCATTAGATCTATTAAGGGCGGAGAGGAGTTTATTGACGGAAAAGCCGATGAAATCGAAGGCGTGACAGCAAACGGCAATACAATTACGCTTGATTTGGTTATAAAGGATTTGACCATTTTAAATAAATTTGCAAGCGTACCGATTATGCCTGTACATCTCTTAGGAAAAGCGGATTTGGCGGAGGCTGACAAATACACCGATTTTTGGAAGCATCCGATCGGTACGGGAGCCTATAGGATTGATGAGATCAAATATCCGGATTATTTTACAATGGTACGGAATGAAAATTATTGGGGTACTCCCGGCGGTTTTGACAAGGCACTGTTTAAGAGCTACCAGGCGGGGGGCGCGGAAACACAGTTCGCCGCACTGATTTCCGGAGAATTGGATCTGGCATACGGCAATGAGATTAATGATATCAGCGCCGCGCAAAACACAGTCAGACAAAATGATAAATTGAAAATACAGATGGCGAACGATGTCAATTATAGGCGTTGCTTTGTCTTCAATATGGTCGGCGGCACGGATGACAAGTACAATGATATTGTTCGCAAGCCGGAAGTGCGCCAGGCATTGAACTTGCTTATAGACAGAGAATCTATAGCTGCGTTCTATCCCGAACAGGGTCTTGCCATGACCACGCAGCTCAGTCCAACTTCACATCTCTATAATAAGGATATTCCTGAATTCAAACGAGATGTTGATAAAGCGCGACAAATGCTGGAGGAAGCGGATTTTGACTTCAACAAGCCGCTCCGACTCCTCTACTACTATGATGATCAGACATCGGCCGATGTTATGGAGGTTGTAACTCAGAACTTTGCCGAGGCCGGTGTAAAACTGGAGCCCTTCCTGGCTAAGGGAGATCTCAGTGCGATTATTTATGAACAGAAAAACTGGGATATGCTGTACGGTGCTTTTAGCTCCAATGACCCCGTCCTAAACTATAGTGTATTGGCGACCACCGAGGGTTCTCTGGCATACTTGGGTACAGATCCAACCTACTATGATCGCAAACCGTATGCTGACCTGTTCAACGAGTATTTTGCGACGGCCACAGATCCGGAATCAGTTAAAAAAGTGTGCGATCAATTACAAGTTTTGGCCGCTCAAGATAGCTTCCTATTGACAATATATGGACTTAGGATGCTATTCATTTACAATGCAGACAAATTGGTTGTTTCACAGAACATCATGAATGATCTGCCGACCTCTTTCGGTTCACACCCGCACTTGGAGGATTGGAAACTCAAGTAACGGTGCCAATGCTAAGGTTTAATCTGCTATGAGAAAAGTGATGGGGCTGGTGATGTGTCACATCATCGGCCCCGTCCGGTTTTTGGTGAGTTTATATGACAAAATATTTTCTTAAACGATTACTGCTTTTATTCCCGAAACTTCTCGTGATAA
>JAAZIX010000212.1 GCA_012800655.1 Clostridiaceae bacterium
GCCCCGGGCGCGCCCCGCAGCGTTCGCTGCTTAAGGCCAACGGTCTGAGTGATGAACAAATTCGTCGACCCCTGATCGGTATTGCCAATTCTTTTAACGAAATCGTTCCCGGCCATATCCATCTGGATAAGATCAGCCGCGCCGTTAAGGACGGCATCCTGATGCACGGCGGAACGCCGCTGGAATTCAATACCATCGCGGTCTGTGACGGCCTGGCTATGGGCCACGAAGGCATGCGCTATTCCCTTTGCACCCGCGAGTTGATCGCCGACTCGGTCGAGTGCATGGCGCGGGCTCACGCCCTGGACGCCCTGGTCTTTATTCCCAGTTGCGACAAGGTCGTGCCCGGCATGCTGATGGCGGCGGCCCGTCTGGATCTCCCCTGTATCTTCGTCTCCGGCGGTCCGATGCTTTCCCTTCCCGGCGCGAACGGCGACATGGATCTCAATACCGTCTTTGAGGCGGTCGGCGCGCATACCATAGGCGCCATCGATGACGCCGCCCTCGGTGAAATCGAGGACTGTGCCTGCCCGACCTGCGGCTCCTGCTCCGGAATGTTCACCGCCAATTCCATGAACTGCCTGTCCGAGGCTCTCGGACTGGCGCTTCCCGGCAACGGCAGCATCCCGGCAGTCTATTCGTCGCGGATCCGCCTGGCCAAGCAAACCGGCGCGACAATTATGAAGCTTTTTGAGTCCGGACTGACCTGCGGCAAAATACTCACCGCGGGAGCCCTCCGCAATGCCCTGACCGTCGACATGGCGCTGGGTTGTTCCACCAATTCGGCGCTCCATCTGGCCGCCATCGCCCACGAGGCCGGTCTCTCCTTCAGTCTGGATATGATCAACACCGTCAGTCGCGCCACTCCCAACCTGTGTAAACTCGCCCCGGCCGGTCCCCATCACATGCAGGATCTGCACGCCGCCGGCGGAGTTTATGCCGTCATGAGACAACTCCTGGACGCCGGACTGCTGGACGGCGAAGCCATGACCGTACAGGGTGTTCCCGTGCGGGAAGCTCTCTCCGCGGTTTTCACGCTCAACCCCAAGGTAATTCGTCCTTTCAACGATCCTTACGATACGGTCGGCGGTCTGGCGGTATTGTTCGGCAATTTGGCGCCGGACGGAGCCGTCGTCAAACAGAGCGCCGTCGCCGCGAATATGCAGAAACATTCCGGCCCCGCCCGAGTCTTCGACGGCGAGGAAGCCGCCATTCAGGCGATATTCAACGGCGAAATCAATAAAGGCGACGTGGTCGTCATCCGCTATGAGGGTCCGCGCGGCGGTCCCGGCATGCGCGAGATGCTCGGCCCCACCAGCGCCATCGCCGGCATGGGTCTCGACAAAGACGTCGCCCTGATTACCGACGGACGCTTCTCGGGCGCGACCCGCGGCGCCGCCATCGGTCACGTCTCTCCGGAAGCCGCATCCGGCGGCCCGATCGCCCTCGTTCGCGAAGGAGACATCATCGATATAGACATCCCCGCCCAGAGCCTCAGCCTCCGCCTGTCGGCAGAGGAACTGTGGCTACGCGCGGAGGAATTCCGACCGCCGGTCCGCCCGGAGCTCACCGGCTACCTGCGGCGCTACGCCCGACAGGTCTCTTCCGCCGCCCAAGGCGCGGTCTTTGCGGAGAACGAATAAAAAATATAACCGCGAAAAATAAAAATAAGGGAAAGCAAATAAATATGCGCAAGATTAAAGTTTTTGATACCACACTGCGGGACGGTGAGCAGGCACCGGGTTGCAGCATGGATTTGAAGGAAAAATTGGAAGTGGCGGTCGCACTGGAAAATCTCGGTGTCGACATCATGGAAGCCGGCTTCCCCATCGCCTCGCCCGGTGATTTCGAGGCCGTGCAGACCATCGCCGCCCGAATAAGGAACGCCTCCGTCGCCGGTCTGGCCCGCGCCACCCGGCGCGACATCGACGTCGCCTACGACGCTCTTAAAGATGCCGTCGCTCCGCGCATTCATACTTTCCTCGCCACTTCACCGACACATATGCAGTACAAGCTACGCATGACGGAAGATCAGGTGCTGGCGACAATTTCCGAAATGGTCGCCTACGCGAAAACCAAGTTGAACGATATCGAGTTTTCCGCCGAAGACGCCACCCGCTCCGACCGCGCTTTCCTGGTACGCGCCGTACAGACAGCCGTAGCGGCCGGTGCCACAACCATCAATATCCCCGATACGGTCGGCTACGCGACACCGGACGAAATGGCCGACCTGATCACCTTCCTTCTCGAAAATGTCGACGGTTTGGATAAGGTCGACCTGTCCGTGCACTGCCACAACGATCTGGGTCTGGCCGTGTCCAACACCCTCGCCGCCGTCAAAGCCGGGGCGACTCAAGTCGAAACCACGGTCTGCGGCCTGGGCGAGCGCGCCGGCAACGCCTCCACGGAGGAAGTCATCATGACGATGAACACCCGCCGCGACATCTTCCCTTACACCAACAATATCAATACCCGGCGCTTCTACCC
>JAAZIX010000213.1 GCA_012800655.1 Clostridiaceae bacterium
AACAAAAACAAACACTGAATAAATGGGGGTATACACTTATGCGTTTTTTCGGAGATTTTAAAAAGTTCATCTTCAAGGGAAATCTCCTCAATACGGCAATCGGCCTGGCGATCGGCTCTGCCTTTACAGCGGTCGTCAACTCATTAGTGAAAGATATCTTTATGCCGATCATCGGTTATTTAAGCGCCGGCATCGATTTTACATCTTTCAAAGTCATCTTGCGCGCAGCGGATGCCGCTACGGAAACTCCCGAGGTGGCCATCACTTACGGAGTGCTGATCCAGGCCTTCATTACCTTCCTGCTGGTCGGTCTGACCCTCTTCCTGGTTGTGCGCTCGATGAGCAAAATGCAGGAGCGCCAGAAAGCCGCCGAAGCCGCCACCGAAGCCGAGACAGAGCCCGAGCCGACCGAGACAGAGCTGCTTAGTGCCATTCTCGATGAATTACGTGCCGCCCGTGGCGAAGCACCCGAAGCCGTCGTCGACCCCCTGCCTGCTGACGCTGACGAAGCTGTCAAAACCGACAGCTCGTCCGTCCAATAGTAACAATCCATGACCGAGCGAGCCGCTGAATCCCCCGGCAGAATCGTCGTTCCTAAGGTTCTGCTTCTATACATCACAAATGAACATCCCGGCATCAACGACGGGCAGCTCATTACTCTCGCCCTCCAGTCGTGCTACACTGACTACTTTACCTACGTCGAAGCCAGCACGGAGTTGGTGCAGACGGGTCTATTAAGTCGCATCTCGCCTGATACGGCAAATATTAACGGCGCCGGCATTCCCCAACCGGCCTGGTACATCACGGAAGCCGGCAAACAGGTACTGGAAACCTTGCGCAGCGAGATCCCGCCCGCTCTGGTTGCCTGGCTACAACACAGCGGTCTCGACCTTCTGCGCCGCCAGCAGGAAAACGCCGCCGTTCTGGCCCGAGCCGAGTACTCTCCCGACGGAAATCCCACCAGCCGCCTATCTCTTAACGAAGCCGGCCGTTCCATAATCGATCTCATCGTCACCTGGCCTTCCCTAGCCCTGGCCGAAGAGGCCTGTCGCCACTGGCAGAAGAACGCTCCCCAACTCTATCCGCAACTCCTGCAGCTCCTAAATCCGGAAGCCGCCGGTGATGAGAACGTCGGAATGGACGATGAATTACCGCACGAAACCAATACCACCGACACCGACATTTAAATAGCCCCGGAAGAAAGAACCCGGGAAAAAGAACCCGGGAAAAGAACCCGGGGAAAGAACCCAGGGAAAGAACCCAAGGAAAGAACCCAGGGAAAGAACCCAGGGAAAGAACCCGAAAAAAGAATACCGGAAGAACCAAAAAAATAAATAAAAACGCCGCGGCATGAATTTCCGCGGCGTTTCGCTTGGTGGGTAGTATTGGACTCGAACCAACGACCCCCTGCATGTCAAGCAGGTACTCTAACCAGCTGAGCTAACCACCCAAACCACGCTATGCAGTCTACCCCGAAGTAAACTCCTTGTCAAGCTACGGCTACGGCAAGCTACGCGCCAACCAGGCTACGGAACGCCGTCGCAATTCCGGCTCTCGTTGCGATACTGCTACTCGCTCAATTCTCCCGTTCATCGTCTCTGAGCAGGTCGTCCGGGAAAATCGGTTGCGACCAGGTCTTGGCTCCGTCAAAGCCGATCAGCTCCAGGCGTATGAACAGTGTTTTGGGATTGATTTCCACTTCGAGTTCGGTAATAGCATCAACACTTTGCGATCTTGCCGAGATCTCCCGGTGGTAGACCGGCTCAGAAACAAAGCGAATCTCCCTTGCCGGTGTGCACTGTAACTGAATACACCCTTCCCGAACCCGCAAATCGAGAATCTGCGGCCCACTTTCGGATGCGTAGAAATCACCTTTAGCCAGAGCTTCACTGACTGCCCGACGACTCAGCTCCGGTGCCTGAATCATCGTGAATCCTCCGGAGAGCTCCGGCTTCGGCAGCGGCACGAAACGATGGCAGTCATCCGTGGCGCAACAATAGAGACGCTTATTGTTGCTCAGGCAGTAGTCCCACTCCGCCTCGGAGTAACCTACACAAGCGCCGATACGACACTCATGGTTATAAACCTCTACAGCCTGGCAATGCTCCATCGCCATCAGGTGTTCGCCATTCGCCTTTGACCAACGGGGATGACAGTAAATCATGTAGAAGCCCTGCTCACGCCAAAAACGCGTATATTCGTTCCAACTGGTGATGCCGGGGCTGATCAACATATTAAGCCGTTCGTCATGCTCATACGGACAGGGTCTATCCAGGCGCTCATCCCAAATCGCCAAAAGATGGTGACACACACGCCAAAGCCCGCCCGCGTGAAATTTCTGATTATCATAGCGGTTGGTCGGGCTGACCTCCGTACCGCGCATCGTGATAAAGTTCTCCTCATCATACTCATCGGTATTCCACATCAGATTGTGATCGCTGGGCATAATGATGTTATAGCCCGCCTCACGATAAGCGGCAATCCGCTCTTCAATCTCCTGCAATCCGTCCGAGCGGGTTGAGTGAATGTGAAAATTCGCTCTCCACTGCGGGATCTCCCTGTCAACGTACACCTTGTCTCTCATGCGTCTCTAATCGAACTCTCTTTCTATAATTCGAAGTGCGTTCTCACGGCTGACTTTTTCATAAGCAACCTGCGATATCGCACCTTGTGTAACCATGTCATCCAACCAACCGGAAAGACGTAGCATCGGGTTAGTGATATTGCGCGGATCGCAAATATCGGTACCGAAATACAGCCTGTCCTGGAATTCCTCGATGAAAGCGCAGCCGAACTCCGGATCGCGCATAATCGCGTTGGCTCCGCTACCCGCCGACATATCGCCGCAGAGATTCGGATACTTCCGCATCAGCTCTACTACCCGACCGCCGGGAGTCACCGGGCCGGACGGATAACCATGCCACTTGTCTTCGGTCAAATCGCCGGATATTGCCGCCCAAAACCGCTGTGAATGACCCAGGAAACGCATTTTTGGAAAAGCGGCCAAGATTTTTTCCAGACGGGGCAGACCGAAGTCGTCAACCAAACCGTATTCGCCGTACTTTGCCGCACCGATATGAAAGATCAACGGCAACTCCTCTGCCTCGATATGGCTCATCATATTCATCACGAGCGGGTCATCAAAGGGCAGAAGGCTAGTGAGCTCGCCGACTCCCTTGGCGCCTTTGGATTTGTAATAGCGTAGCATGGGGGTAAAGTCGGAATTCGGACTGTTCGAGACCCAACGCGGATCCAGGTTGCAGAACCAGGCGAAGGTCTCGGGGTAGCGGCGGGCGAGTTCGGCCGCAGTCTCGTTATCACAGCCGGTTGACCAACATTCCGGTGCAACTTCCGGTAAAAGTACGCCCTTCTCGACATTGATCTGATCGTACATTGAGCGCAACTCCGTCGGCGTGGCGAAAGTTCCGCCCCCGGGACGATCCACCATGCGGTAGGGAGTGGTATGTACATGAATGTCGATTTTTTTGACCAGCTTTGCCATCTCGCGTTACTTCCGGTTTTATGAGTCGGCAATTCGACTCCCGTCTAATTACCCATAGCGCCTAACTACCCATTAAGCTCGCGGCCGCCGCCTGAACTTCATAACCTAATTTCTCCGCATCAATCGTGATCGGTTCTCCCTTTCGATAGATGAATTCTCCGTCAACCATCAAATCCGTGACCGCGCTACGATCCATGCTGAAAATAAGCGCCGCCGGCAAATCGCCCAGCGGCGTCGTCTCGGGACGGTCGGTATCCAGCACCATCAGATCGGCCGCCGCGCCGACGCTGATCCGTCCCGAATTCGGGAATCCCAGAGCGCACCAACCGTTGCGCGTGGCCATGGCAAAGATCGCCGCCGCAGAAAGCGCGGTCGCCTCCCCGGTGGCGAGCCGGGCGACGAACGCCGCCTGGCGCATTTCCCGGAACATATCCAGACTATTGTTGCTCGCCGCTCCGTCCGTGCCCAGCGCCGCGTTGATTCCGTGCGCCAGCCAGCTCCGAACGTCGGCCATACCGCTGGCCAGCTTGCAATTGCTGGACGGATTATGAACGGCGTGCACCCCGTGTTTGGCAAGAATTTTCAGCTCCGACTCGGACATGTGTACGCAGTGCGCCGCCACCATCGGTCGCTCGAACAGACCGTACCGCTCCGCGAATTCGACTGGACGGCAACCGTACTTTTCCATGCACTCCTCGACTTCGCGTGCTGTCTCGTTGAAATGCATCTGCGCCCCGATATTCAGGTCGGCGCCCAGCTGCGAAAAGGCGCGGTATACAGGTTCCGGGAAGAGATATACCGAATGAATCATCAGGCTCGGCACAATCCGCCCCCGACCGACAACGGCGATCCGTTCCATCTGCTTTTGCGCTTCGTCTATGTCAAAGCTGACCGTTCCTGCGTCCGTCATCCGCGGATTAACCGACAGACCGACATTGGCCTTGAGACCGGCTTCGAGCAAGGCGGTAATTCCCGCTTCGTTGAAGAAATACATATCGGCGCTCACGCCGACGCCGCCGCGAATCATCTCAAGCGCGGCCGCCAACGTTCCCAGGCGCACCTGCTCCGCCGTCAGCTGTGCCTCAATCGGAAAGATCTGGTTGTACAGCCAATCGTGCAGATTGGCATCGTCCATACGGTTGCGCAGGAGTGTCATTGCCATGTGGTTGTGCGCATTGGACAGAGCAGGAGCGAGCAGTCGCTGCCGCCCCGATATTATCTCCGTTTTTCCGGCATCACCACCAGAGCTTCGCTCGCCGCCGGAGCCGCGGTAGCCGCCGGGCCTTCGCTCACCGCCGGAGCCGCGGTAACCGCCGGGCCTTCGTTCGTCGTTTGAGCCCCGATTGCCGCCGAGTCCTTGGTCGTCGGCAGATCCTCTCTCACCCGTGAGCGGTCGCTCCAGAGCCGCCAAAGCCGCTTTCCGTTCCCGTCCAACATAAACTATTTCCGCGTCGCGCACCGCGACATAGGCGTCGCGCAGTACTTCAGTCGCTTCATTGTTGAGCGGATTGACTATCGTAATGTCGTCGAACAGAAAGCGTGACATGGCTAATTGGCACCGTGACAGTTCTTATACTTTTTGCCGCTACCGCAGGGACAGGGATCATTGCGTCCGACCTTAAAGCCCGTGCGCCGTAACGGCTGCCGCGAACTGCCGCCCGCCGCGGCCGCTCCGGCCGGCAGACCGTCGGCATCGCGCGGCGATTCGGAAATACGTTCGGGGTCGCGCTCGAAGCCGCGTTCGGAACGCCCGGATGCGCTCTTCACTTCATGGGAGAAAGACTCCACCTCACGATGCTCCGCCTGCATTTCCTCTGGGTCGCGGCGCTGCTCGATCTTCGGCGGCGCCTGCACCGTGAAATTCGCCCGCATCATCAAACGACAGGCGTCGCGGCGAATTGACTTGTTCATTTCCTCGAACATCGCATAGCCTTCGCGGCGATATTCGGTAACCGGATCATGCTGAGCATAGGCACGTGTCCCGATCGTGCTGCGCAACTCGTCCATGGCGTCAATATGTTCCATCCAGCGATCATCAACCGTGCGCAGAAGGACCACGCGTTCGGCCTCACGCATCAGATCTTCACCCAAGGCTCGTTCGCGTTCTTCGTACTTGGCAACCACATCTTTTTGTAGGCTGACCGCGAGTTCATCCGACTCACCGGAGCGGGCGGCCGGCAAATGTGCCAGACGATAGAAGGACGGCACATCGCCGAAAGAATCGAAAAGCGCCGCCTGCATTCCCTTGAAATTCCAGTCCTCCGGGGCTATATCCGGCGAACAGTAAAGCTGTACCAACTCGGCAACCTGCTCCTCCAAGAGCTGCAGGTAGTATTCCCTGAGATCGCGACCGTCGAGAACGTCACGGCGCTGTCCGTAAATCAGATTGCGCTGTAAGTTCATCACGTCGTCGTATTCGAGCACGTTGCGGCGGATGGCAAAGTTGCGTCCCTCGACGCGGCGTTGGGCGCTCTCTATCGTGCGCGTCAGCATCCGACTCTGAATTTCCATATCTTCATCAATGCGCAAAACCGAGAAAATCGTCTGCATACGATCTCCGCCGAAGAGACGCATCAGGTCATCCTCCAGCGACAGGTAGAATTTGCTCATTCCGGGGTCGCCCTGGCGTCCGGAACGGCCGCGCAACTGGTTGTCGATCCGGCGCGACTCATGGCGCTCGGTGCCGACGATGTACAGTCCGCCGGTTTCGATCACCTTGGCCCGCTCGGCCCGCGTCTCGGCGGCATATTGCTTCTCCAATTCGGCGAATCTCCGCCGGGTCTCGAGGATGGTCTGGTCATCCGTCACGTTATGCGCCGTGGCCTGCTGCAACAGATCCTCAGTGAAGCCCTGGCGGCGCAGATCCTGCAACGCCATATACTCCGGATTCCCGCCCAGGAGAATATCGGTTCCGCGGCCGGCCATATTGGTCGCTATCGTCACCGCGCCGATCCGTCCGGCCTGGGCGACGATCTCCGCCTCACGCTCGTGATTCTTGGCGTTCAGCACGTTGTGCGGCACATTATGTCGGCGGAACATCTCCGACAGCAACTCGGATTTCTCGACGGAAATCGTACCGATCAGAACCGGCTGTCCCTGTTCGTGGGCATTGATAACCTCCTGAATCAGGGCTCTATACTTACCGGCGCGGGTCTTGTACACCGCGTCCGGCTTGTCCAGACGAATCATCGGCCTGTTAGTCGGAATCTCCACCACGTCCAAATTGTAGATTCGCCGGAACTCTTCCTCCTCGGTCATGGCCGTGCCGGTCATGCCGGAGAGTTTGCGGTACATGCGGAAAAAATTCTGGAAAGTAATCGTCGCCAAGGTCTTGCTCTCGCGTTCGACCTTGACATGCTCCTTGGCTTCAATCGCCTGGTGCAGACCGTCGCTGTAGCGCCGCCCGAACATCAGGCGTCCGGTAAAGTCGTCGACAATCACGACCTCGCCGTCGTGGATGACGTACTGCTGGTCGCGGTGCATCGTGCCGTTCGCCTTCAGAGCATTATTTATATAGTGCTGCAGGGAATAATTCGCTTCGTCGGCCAGGTTTTCCACCTTGAACCAGCGCTCGGCCTTGGCCACCCCCTGCTTCGTCAGAACGGCAGTTCCCGCCTTCTCATCGACGATATAGTCGGCATCGTCACCGCTCTCGGTCATCAGCGCGTCCTTATCCGCCTCCGTCACCCGCCAAACCCGCAGAGTTTTGACGAAGTTGTCGGCGCGGTTATACATTTCCGTCGAGGCCTCACCCTGCCCGGAGATGATCAGAGGTGTGCGGGCTTCGTCGATCAAAATACTGTCCACCTCGTCGACAATCGCAAAGTCCAACTCGCGCTGGACCATGCTCTCGCGTGACGTGACCATATTATCGCGCAGATAGTCGAAGCCGAACTCATTATTTGTTCCGTAAACAATATCGGAGGCGTAAGACTCGCGGCGCTCATCGTTCGTGCGTCCGTGCACGATCAGGCCGACATTCATGCCCAGGTAGCGATAAATCTTACCCATCCATTCCGAATCGCGCCGAGCCAGATAATCGTTGACCGTCACGACGTGCACGCCCCGACCTGACAGCGCATTGAGATAGACCGGTAAGGTAGCGACCAGCGTCTTACCCTCACCGGTTTTCATCTCGGCGATTCTTCCCTCATGCAGGACGATACCGCCGATGATCTGCACGCGGTAGTGCATCATGTTCAGCACCCGCCGCGACGCCTCGCGCACCGTGGCAAAGGCCTCGGGCAGCAAATCCTCCAGCGCGGCGCCCCGATCCAGCTGCTCACGAAACAATGCGGTCTGCCCCCGCAGATCCGCATCGCTCAAATTTCTGAATTTTTCTTCCAACTGCATGGTGGCTTCAACCCGACCACGCATCTTACGTATTTCGCGCTCACTGCGCGTTCCGAAAATCTTACTGAATAAACCCATCTCTACTCCCGGTCAAATTGTCGCCCGTTATTCCGTCGCTTCTTTTCCCTCTGTATCCGTCTCCGTTACGGCCAGGCGTTCCAAAATCAATCTATATCCGTCCGCGCCGTATTCCAGACAACGGTTGACGCGACTGATCGTTGCCGTGCTCACGCCGGTTCGAGCGGAAATCTCCGCATAAGTCGCGCCCTGCGCCAAAAGACGAGCGATCTGAAAGCGCTGCGTCATGGACTTCACCTCGCCTATGGTACACAAATCCTCAAAGAAAGCGTAGCACTCCTCTATCGAA
The DNA here is from genome assembly GCA_012800655.1 of Clostridiaceae bacterium. Taxonomy (GTDB): domain Bacteria; phylum Bacillota; class Clostridia; order Saccharofermentanales; family Fastidiosipilaceae; genus JAAZIX01. The sequence continues at coordinate 8,223 of JAAZIX010000213.1, forward strand.
TCGAGTTGCAGAATCGCCTTGAACAGGCGATCAGTTTCGGGATTTTTTAGCCTACCGACCATACGTTTACTGCTCCCCCTCTCTGACGGACAGCGACCGCGGTTGAGCATCGCGCTTGCGCTAATTTTAGCCCAGCCGCCTCTAACTGGCAAGGCGCGCCGTTGCATTGGTACAGTTTTTTGTTTCAATCCTCCTCTTACGTCGCATCTTCCTCCGCAACCGCCGCATCCTCCTCCGGCGTCTCGATTGACAAACGACTCTCCCCGCTCTCGCGAACCTGCAGTTCGACACCCCGGGCGGCGCAGGCCGCTCTCACAGCACCGTTCAAAAAGGACTTCCGCGCTTCCGCCGCATCTCCCGGAATAACCAGCAGTAATACCCGACGCATGATTTCATCTTCGCGGATGAGCACCTTTTGCGAACCCCAGGGCTCATCCGTGCCCGCGAAATCCGCCAACTCGTCGGCCTTACGCAAAATAAAGTTCTCCAAATCGCGATCGGAACTCCAGGTCGGCCGGTTCAGGTCAATGCTTTTGATCATTCTCGCCTCTCCACCGGCAAAGCGGGCAATCACCGGATAACTCGCCGGCAAATTACCGCCCATCTCCTCGCGAAATATCTGCCCGCGGGTAAAATTATCCAAATGCCATATATTCTGCTTTTCCTCTTTTCGCTCCTCCGAAGCCGGCTTTACTTTTTCCTCCGCCGCCTGCCAGCAGGCCGCCGCAACCCGTTCCTTCATGAGCCGCTTGCCGAAAGGCGTCACCAGCTCATACGAACTGTGTAGCCAAATCGCGTTCGCTTTCTTATCCACATTGACCGACAGGCGCGGATTGCCGATCAGCTTCAACAGCGGGCTCCGAGCTCCGGCGCTCTGAAGACACCACCAGTAGACCCGCCGCCGCAGCCACGGTGTCGACAGTAACGTATCGCGACAGTCCTCCAGCGACCACAACAGAGTCTCCTTCGCTGGGGCAAGTTCTGCCGTCTCGCGAAGCAAACGGTTAACCAGACTGTTCCGCACGTTCGCCAACTCCAGAACGGAAAGCGGCGCCGTCAACAAACCCAACTCCTCCGCCGTACGCAGACAGGCCCCGCGCCAGACCAGGCGCGCGGACTGACCGGCGATAAGAATCAGACAGCTCAGCACCACCAGCATAAAAATCGGAAAAACCAGCCCGGCCTCCAGTGTCATCCCCGCCTTGTCCTTCCGCCACAGCCGCCTCGAAAGCGCATTATCTTCCCTGGTTTCCATCCCGATATCCTCCCGTCACCCGGTAAATCTCACGAGCCTCGCCCTCGCCGACCGCGATCTCGATTTGCACCCCGTCGTAAAAGGTTCCGTCTAGATTACGTTCGATCAGTTCGGCCAACCTTCGCAGACGCCATTCGCGCGGCGTTAAAATTAGCAAATAGCGCATATAATCGGCGTAATTTATCTCCGGGGAGAGACGGATCCCAGGTTGCAACACGACCGAATGTCCTCGCATCAGCTTCTGCATATCGCCGATCCCCTTGCGTAACGATTCCGCCAGGGCCAGAACCTCGGTAAAAACCTGCGGCGGAATATGAATTTGCCCGAAACTCATCAGCGTTACCGCCACGGAGGCGACCAGTCCCTTCCCCTCAAGAATCATCCACTGGCCGCGATTACTGCGCAACGCCGCATATTGATGAAAAGTCCGCAGGAGCGACAAAACACCCTTCACCACGCCGCGATTGAAAAAATCCGGCATCTTACCGAGCAGAACCGTCTCGACTTCCCCGATCTTGGCTGACTTCAGCCCGGCACATGAGTCCCCCCGCAAAGTCGTCGTCTGCGGTCGCGCCAAATCACCGTAGGGTTGGGCAAAAGAGCTGAACAGACCGACAATATACTCATTGAGAAAAAGATCCTCCATAAAAGCCGGCTCAGGGTAATCCAAAAATCGATCCAGGCTGTTGACGATATCCAAAATCGCGCTTGTCCAGTTCCCGCCCGCCGAATCGATCTCGCCCGGAGGCAACATCGGCAAGGCAATCATATCCGCCCAGGCGACCCGGAATTCATTGAAAACATTCAACTGCTCGGCATTTAGAATCTGCCTCTCCGCTGGTAAAGCCTTATTACTGACGCTGTATCCCATCGACTCGTACATATTGAGCATCATCAACTGCGCTTCCGCCGAAGGCTGAAACTTCCGCCGTATTTCCTCCGCGAGCAGTGCCTGTATTTCCGCTTCCGAAGCCGACGTTCCGGAGTCCGTGCCCGAGCCGGAAGAGTTCGCTCCTCCCAGCGCCAATTCCGCGAAGCGGTGACGCTCCTCGAGCATACGCGCGTATTCCTCCCGTCCCGCCGCCCCGGCCGCCGCCGTATAGTGTTCCAACTGACATCTCACCTGCTCGGCCAGTTGCGCCTGATCCAGTCCGCCCGCCATGACGGCTCGTAATCTCTCGAGCTGTTCGCCGGAAACATATTTACCGTTTCTATCCAGCACGCCGTCCAATTCCCATCCGGTCAGGCCGGTCAATCCCGCCATCCACAGATGATGAATATTCGCCTGCGAAATCGCTCCGCCGTCCGCCCGGAAATGCATACCCTCGATCTCGGGAGCCGGCAGAATAAAATCCGTCGCCGGACGCCGCAAATTGCGCACCACACGGAACAGGGCCGTCGGCGCTTCCTTGGCGGCCATTCCCCACCACTCGGCGGCGGCAAATCCGGAATCGGACGAGAACTGCGGCGGCCAGACCTTGGCGACGGCGGCGCTTCCGCCCGCCAGACCAGCTCCGTCGCCCGACAGTGCCAGCAAAGAGGGAGAAGGATCCGCCGCCACGCTCGGCAGGCGATTGATCTCGCCCACATGCGCCTCGATCGCTTTCAAGCCACTGACCAAGTTCGGAAGATACTGTTGCGTCAATTGCGTCGAGTAACGCTGACCCTCAAAAGCTCCTTTCAGCCGCTTGATCAATTCGATCGGATAGCGCGGTTTCATAAATTGCGTAATCTGTCGCAACAGTAGATTCGGTTGCAGGGCATTTATGTGCGGCTCGACCTCGATCCGCAAGTCGGCGTAATAGCGCATATCCTCCTCACGAAAATACTGTTTAAGGATATCCGTATTGACCTTGCTCGCCCGCAAGCCGAGCAAGCCGTAACGCTCCAACAGACCGCGGTCATAGGAGGCCTGGCTGACCGCCAACTGTCCGTTCATGGCCTGCTCAACGACGACGCGACGATTGTAGGTCATAAGGATCGGCAGACAGACCGCCGCCAAAGCCACTACCGCCGCCAGAACAATGGCCAGAAACAGACTCAGTCCACCGGGTTCATCCCGCCACAAGTAGTCGCCGGAGCGATTCGCGATCTCGTGTAGAATAACCGCCGGCCGCCGCAAAAAAACCGCCGGCCGCCGCAAATAATTGACAACCCGCCTCATGAGCCGCCTCCCGGCAACAATTCAAACCCACCGCCCACCAAGCGATCGTCGCCGCCTTCCAACAGCCACTCCCATTCCCCGCTCTTTAGTAGCTCCAAGCGACTGCGCTCCGAGTTCCGATCCGCCGCATTCATCTGATTATGTCTCAGCCCGCGCAGCAAATCACGCGCCAACTGGCTCCATTGCGTCATACGTTGCGGCGAAGCCCGCGGGGTGCTGTACTTCGACTCGAGAACGACATCGTATTCGCCCAGCTCATGCCCCGCGTAATCGCGCCACGTCCGCTGATAAAGACTCGAATTGTCGCGCATATCGTCGGCAAAGCGCACCTCTCGTCTTGCCAAAGCCTCATGCTCCGTCATGATCCTCGGCACCGTCGCCACCATAGTCGCCGTAATCAGTATCGCTATCGGGAGCACCCAGCCCGATTCCGCTGAAATAGCCATATCATCACCTCCGCGCTCAGTCTAAGCCGCGAGCTCGGCAGGTTTTTCCTCTTTTTTTCGACAATTTCCGTCCCGCGGAGAGCGCACCGAAAAAAGGACAGCGATTGTATTCCAACCACTGCCCTTATATATGCATCCGTTCCTCTGCATCCGCCGACTGTTCTAGGCGGCACCAACAGCTGTATCTACATTGGCGGGATGCCTGCAGCAACCGCTGCTTAGTCAACTATGCCAAGATAGGCGCGGCGCACCTTGTCATCGCCCAGTAGCTGGGCGGCGCTGCCGCTGATAGCCACTCTGCCGGTCTCAAGCACATAAGCCCGATCAGCAATGCAAAGCGCCATTCGCGCATTCTGTTCAACCAGCAGTATCGTCGTTCCTTCGCTACGCACATTGTTGATAGCCCGGAATATCTCCTGCACCAGCAACGGCGACAGTCCCATCGAAGGCTCATCCAGGAGCAGCAGATCCGGACGCGACATCAGAGCCCGAGCTATAGCCAGCATTTGCTGTTCGCCGCCGGAAAGCGTACCGGCCATTTGTTTGCGCCGCTCTTTGAGGATCGGAAAATGGCGGTAAAATTTGTCCATGTCAGCGGCAATGCTGGCCCGATCGCTGCGGCTATAGGCGCCTAACGCAAGATTTTCTTCTACCGTCAGCTGCGTAAAAATGCGCCGTCCTTCCGGCACCTGAGCCAGACCCATATGCAGGATGGAAGCGGGCGGAACCTTATGAATTTCTTTGCCCATGAAGCAGATACGGCCCTGGCGCGGACGTAGCAATCCCGAAATCGTCTGAAGCACCGTTGTTTTACCAGCGCCGTTGGCTCCGATCAACGTAACGATCTCGCCCGGATAAACGGCAAAACTTACACCCTTTATAGCGTGTATCGAACCATAGTACACGTGCAAATCATCAACCAGGAGCATGGCGTCCTTAGCGTCACGCAGGGGCAGCGTCATTTCGGAACCGGAAACGTCGGGCGACTCCTGCTCCGCATTGACATAAACAATTTCCCCGCCGTCCGCCGCTTCGATCCGTATGGCCGATCCCTTTTCATAATCGGCCGCGGAGTCTCGACCTCCGCCATTATTATTTTTTGCACGCATACGAGCCCAAATGCTGGCCCAGAAGCCCATATCTTCATCCAGATCACGAGCCGTGATCAAAGGAAAGCGCGGACGGCGCCTGGTTTCGTAGCGCAACTGCAAATTAAGCTCCACGGCTCGGCCGCGCGCCCAATCGCGGGCACCGTTCTCTGGCTTTTCACTTAACTGCGCCATTTCCTCGATGAAAGCTTCGTCGCCGCCGCCCAGATAAGCATTGATGACCCGCTCGTCGTTGCTGATTTCGGCCGGCCTACCCTCCGCCAGCTTACGTCCGTAATTAAGCACAACGATACGCTCGCAGATACCCATGACCAGATGCATATCATGTTCAATAAGCAATATGGTAATACCGAAGCGATCACGGATCCGGCGGATGATCCGCATAAGCTCTTCCGTTTCGGTGGGATTCATGCCGGCGGCCGGTTCGTCGAGCAGCAGGATCTTCGGATCCGAGGCCAGAGCCCGGCATATTTCTAACTTGCGCTGCTGTCCGTACGGCAGACTATCGGCCAGCTGGCCAGCCAGTTCCTCCATGTTAAATACACCGAGCAGTTCCCGAGCCCGACGGTCATAGCCGCCCTCTTCGCGCCAGAAAGCCGGCAACCGCAGTAGCGCCGACCCGAGTTTGTATTTCCCGGTATGATGAAAGCCGGTTTTAATATTATCTATAACCGTCATCCGTTTGAACAATCTTATATTTTGGAATGTACGGGCCATGCC
>JAAZIX010000214.1 GCA_012800655.1 Clostridiaceae bacterium
CCAGATCGATGATGCCGTTGGCGTCGAGACCGTAATGTGCGTAGAGATCCTCGGCATAGCCGATCGTGGCGTACTCATCCTGCAGACCGTGCTTCCGGAAGACGCAGCCCTTGCCGCTCTCGGCAATGACCGACGCCACCGCGTCGCCCAGACCGCCGATCACGTTGTGCTCCTCGATGGTCAGAATGCGCCGCGTATTATCGACGGCGGCGACAACGGCCTCGCGGTCGATCGGCTTGATGGTGTGCATATTGATAACCTCGACCGACAGTCCGTCCTGCTCGGCCAACGTCCGGGCGGCGTTGAGCGCCTGCAACACTGCTATGCCGCAACAGATAATGGACAGATCCGTGCCCTCGCGCATGCGTATGGCGCGTCCGATCTCGAAGTCGTAGGCATCCGACTCGTAGCACGGCGGCTCAAAACCGCGCCCGATGCGAATATAGACCGGCCCCGGGGTGTCGACACAGGCCTGCACCGCCTTGGAGGTCTCGATACCGTCGGCCGGACAGATGACCGTCATGTTCGCCATCGAGCGCATCACCGCCAAATCCTCCGTGCAGTGGTGGGTCGTGCCGGCATGGCCGAAGGAAATTCCGGCATGCGTGGCGATGATTTTGACCGGCAAATTCTGATAAGCGATATCCGTCCGCACCTGTTCCGCGGCACGCAGAGACGTAAATACCGCCATCGTCGAGGCGAAAGGAATCAGTCCCACCTTCGCCAGTCCCGCGGCGATTCCGAACATATTCTGCTCGGCGATGCCGACGTTGAAAAAGCGCTCCGGGAAAGCCTGCCCGAAATGAATAATCGCCGTTGTTTTCTGCAAATCGGCCGTTACGCCGACAATTCTGTCATTATGCTTACCCATTTCGGCCAGGGTGCGACCGTAAATCTCGCGCGGTGTCATCGTGGAGGCGTCGTAAGCATTCCAGCTGGTACCTTTAATTACCGACATGGTCTTTCTCCTTTAACTAATCCCGTAAAATCGAGGCCTTGGCCCGTTCGAGCACCGACGTGTCGCCGGCGGCGTAGTGGTAAACGACATTGTTCTCCATGAAGTCCACGCCCTTGCCCTTCACAGTCTGGGCGATGATCACCGTGGGGCGGCCGCTCGACTGCCAGGCCGCAGCCAGAGCTTCGTCCAGCTCGCCCATGTCGTGCCCGTTGATCTCATGTACCGTCCAGCCGAAACTGCGCCACTTCTCGCCCAGGGGCTCCAGCGCCATAATGTCCTCGGTAAAGCCGTCGATCATCAGCCGATTGCGGTCGACAATCGCAATCAAATTATTCAGCTTAAAGTGCGCCGCCGACATAGCCGCCTCCCAGACACTGCCCTCGCAACATTCTCCGTCGCCCAGCAGAACCACCGTCTTGAAGTCCTTCTTCAAATAGCGGCCGCCCAGCGCCATGCCCACACCCATCGAGAGGCCGTGGCCGAGCGAGCCGGTCGAAGCGTCGCAGCCGATGACTCTGTTGCTGTCCGGATGCATGGCAAACGGACTGCCGAAGTGATTGAAAGTCTTGAGTGTTTCTTCCGGGAAATAGCCGCGTTTGGCCAGGACAGGGATATAGCCGGCCGCCGCATGCCCCTTCGAGAGCACAAAGCGATCTCTATCCTCCCACTGCGGCTCCTCCGGGCGGACATTCAAATACTTAAAATAAAGGATCACCAGTATGTCCGCTACACTTAGTGATCCTCCGATATGTGACCCGCCTGACCATCCCATGACGTCGATCATGCTCAGACGCAACTCCCGGGCTGTTTGTTCCAGCCTC
>JAAZIX010000215.1 GCA_012800655.1 Clostridiaceae bacterium
CTTGCATCTCGGACGACGTGCGTGTATGATTACGATGATCTTTTAAGACAGTCCGGTGAGGCTGAAAGGATCCTTATGTTCTTCGAAGGTGAAGTGTACTTTCGCAGATGAGTCAGCCTCCCGCAAAAGGAGGTTTTTTCATATGGTTGAAAGTACGGCACCGGGAACTCACAACTTGGACAGTAAAAAACCGGAAGTTATCGTCAAGGCGCATATTATGGATGCCATGGCGATTGATCGCGCTCTGGTTCGGATCGCTCACGAAATTATTGAGCGAAATCGCGGTTCGGATAATTTGTTCATTACCGGAATTCAAAGGCGCGGGGTGCCGCTGGCGCACCGTATCGCCGAGAAGCTTTATGAGATTGAGGGGAGGCTCATTCCGTGCGGGGTTCTGGATATTACTTTCTACCGGGATGATTTGAGTCTGCTCCACGACCAGCCGTTGGTGAAGAAGACGGAGATCAATTTCCCGGTGCACGGTAGCAAGATAATTCTGGTCGACGATGTTCTCTATACCGGGCGAACCGCACGGGCGGCGATAGAGGCGCTCTTTGACCTGGGCCGTCCGGCGGCGATTCAGTTGGCGGTGCTGATTGATCGCGGGCATCGCGAGCTACCCATTCGTCCGGATTATGTCGGGCGGAATATTCCGACTTCGCGTCAGGAGCAGGTCAAGGTCATGCTGGAGGAGTATGACGGCATGGAGCAGGTGATTCTGGAGGAACTGGTACGATGAGTGAGACAGTAGACGTGGTTCCGGCAACGCGTCGAGGATTATTCAGCGGTCGGAGGGAGAAAGAGCAACTCTATTTGCCGAGCAAGGATTTACTCGGATTAAAATACCTGAATCAGGCGGAATTGAACCTGATTATGGATACGACAGAGATTATGAAGCAGGCTCTGTTGGGTGGGCATAAGAAGATCGCCTGGCTACAGGGGAAGTCGGTGATCATTCTTTTCTATGAGAACAGTACGCGGACCAAGATTTCCTTTGAGTTGGCCGCTAAATATACCGGTGCGGTGACTTCAACGGTCAGCACCGTCTCGAGCTCAGAGAGGAAAGGCGAGACGCTATACGATACGGCTCGAACTTTGGATGCTATGGAAGTTGATTTTATAATCATCCGCCATGATCAGTCGGGAGTGCCGCATTTTCTTTCAAAACAGGTGCAGGCCTCGATTATTAATGCAGGAGACGGGATGGATGAACATCCGACGCAGGCGCTTTTGGATATGTTCACGATGCGTGAGCATTTTGATAGCTTGGACGGCCTGGAAGTAGCGATTGTCGGTGATGTTTCGTTCTCGCGGGTGGCACGGAGCAATATCATCGGTCTGACAAAGATGGGCGCGCGAATTCGTCTGGCCGGGCCGAGGCAGCAGTTGCCGGAGGGGATTGAGCGGTTGGGGAATGTTACTGTGATGCGAGATCGTCGGGAGGCCTGCGCCGGGGCACAGGTGATTATGGCCCTGCGTCCCCAACTCGAGCGGCAGAATCGTTCGCTGTTTCCCTCTACGGGGGAGTACGCGCGCTTCTTTTCCGTCGATGCGAGCATGCTGGCTCTGGCGGCTCCGAACGCGATCATCATGCATCCGGGACCGGCAAATCGCGGTGTGGAGATCACTTCCGAGATGCATGACTGCTCGGCCTCGGTGATTGAGGAGCAGGTGACAAACGGAATCGCGGTGCGAATGGCAATACTGTATTTGTTGAACATTCGCCGTAATGCGCAGAAAAGCGGGATTATCGGCGGAGGTGAAGTATGATGTTTCCGGATTTAACACGTAAGGAAAGCCAGTTTACGGCCCGAATCAGCGGGGTGCGCATTGTAACCGCGGAATCGGATGGAGGAGAGGGGAGCGCAAGCCTTTACATCAGGAACGGCAGGATCAGTGAGCCTTTCGCCGGACCTTACGATATAGATTTAACGGCAACAGATTTTACCGACGGAGCTAGTGAGCTGCTTCTTCTGCCGGGGCTGGTAGATGCACATTGTCATTTGCGCGACCCGGGCTTTACATACAGGGAGGATATAGAGTCAGGCTCTCGTGCGGCGGTGCGCGGCGGCTTCACCGCAGTGATGTGCATGCCGAATACAAAACCGTGCTGTGATAATGCGACAGTAGTCAGCTATATTGTTCATAAAGCCGCCAATGTGGCGCTGTGCCGCGTTTATCCTATCGGTGCCGTTACTAAGGATCGTGCGGGTAACTCTCTGGCGGAAATGGGGAGTATGAAACAGGCGGGGGTTGTCGCACTTTCCGACGATGGAGCTCCGGTGGCAAATGCCGATATTCTCCTGCGAGCGTTACGCTATGCCGATCAGTTTGACTTACCGCTGATCGATCATTGCGAAGACATGAGCATGCCCGGCGCGATGAATGAAGGTTGGGTTTCGACGAGTCTCGGCGTGATCGGACAGCCCTCTATAGCCGAGGATATTATTGTCGCGCGCGATCTGTTGGTTGCGGAATATGCCCAAGTGCCGATTCATCTGGCGCATATCAGCACGGCGCGCAGTGTCGAACTGGTTCGGCAGGCTAAGGCGCGTGGGGTTGCGGTTACCTGCGAAACCTGTCCACACTATTTTATATTGACGGAAGAGATCTGCCGGGACTTTAACCCGCAGGCACGGGTTAATCCGCCGCTCCGTTCCGAGACGGATCGCCTGGCGATTATCGAGGGGCTCAAGGACGGTACAATCGATATAATCGCTACCGATCACGCTCCGCATCATGCCGACGAGAAGAATCGTCCGTTCTCCGAGGCAAACATGGGAATATCCGGTCTTGAGACCGCCTTTGCCCTTAGCTATACCTATCTGGTGGGAGCGGGGCACATTACGTTGTCGGATCTGGTTCGCCTGATGTCGACCGCACCGGCCGATATATTTAAGCTGAGGGGCGGTTCGCTCACCGTGGGTAGTCCGGCCGATTTCACGATAGTCGATCCGAACCGGAAAGACGTGGTGCGCGCGGCGGACTTCGTCTCAAAGGGAAAAAACACGCCTTTTGAAGGATACCCGATATTCGGAGAGATTTTGGCGACCTTCGTCGACGGAAAACAGGTCTATA
>JAAZIX010000216.1 GCA_012800655.1 Clostridiaceae bacterium
ACATTATTCGACTTTAATAAATATGCCGGGGCTCGACAGTCTGCGCGTGGCGCTGTTGACCGGATCGACCCGGGCCGCCGAACGGCGGAATATTTTGGCCGCTCTGGCCGCCGGCGAGATAGACTTGTTGGTCGGCACGCACGCGGTTCTGACCGAGGATGTCGTATTCGCGAATTTGGTGCTGGCGATTACCGACGAACAGCACCGCTTCGGAGTGCGACAGAGAATCGGTCTGTTCAGCGGCGAGAAGAGCAGCCCGCACGTCCTGGTGATGTCGGCGACGCCGATTCCCCGCTCTCTGGCTCTGGTTCTGTACGGTGACCTGGATGTATCCGTGGTCGACGAACTGCCGGCGGGGCGTCAGCCGATTGCCACTTACACGGCGCGTTCGGCCGACTGGCCGCGGGTTCTTGGTCTGGTGCGCAAACGGGTTGAGCTCGGACAGCAGGTCTATGTGATTTGTCCGCTAAAATACGCCGACGAGACAGATGACGATGAGAAAATTTCGCATGATGTGAAGGCGGATTCGCCGGTTGAACTGGTCAATTCGGCGGCGGAGGCGGTATTTGAATGGTTGCAGAAGGAGGCGCTGCCGGATCTGCGCTCAGGGCTTCTGCACGGCGGTATGAAAGATCGCGAAAAGAACGCGGCACTGATGTCTTTCCGCGCCGGGGAAACGCAGATACTCGTGGCGACCACGGTTGTGGAAGTCGGGGTCGACAACCCCAATGCCACCCTGATGTTGATCCTGGGAGCGGAGCGCTTCGGCCTTTCGCAATTGCACCAACTGCGGGGCAGAATCGGACGGGGTTCGGAGGCCTCAGTTTGCGTGCTGATGTCGGATACGGACCGGGAGCTGGCGCGCGAACGCTTTAAGGTACTATGCCGCAGTAACGACGGTTTTTATTTGGCGGAACAGGATCTAAGATTGCGCGGTCCGGGGGATCTCTTCGGCGTGCGTCAGCACGGTATTCCCGAATTCCGTCTGGCCAATCTCTATACGGATCAGGATTTACTCCGGGCAGCCACCGCGGAGGCGCGACAGATTATGTCCGCGGATCCGGATCTGACACTGCCGGAGAACAGCCAATTGCTTAGGGGCTTGGACGCCGCTTTCGGCGAACGTCTGACCCATATCGGTTTGTAGAACCGTCCGAATTTCCGAGGAGGAAAAATGCCCACTGTCATTGCCGGTAAGGCCAAATCAATTAAATTAAAAACGCTCAAGGGGCTCGACACGCGCCCGACGGCGGCCCGGGTCAAAGAAGCGGTTTTCAGTTCTTTGGATAGTTATTATTTGTTTGACTGGAGTGCGCTGATGGTGCTGGATTTGTTTGCCGGATCCGGACAAATGGCCATCGAAGCACTGAGTCGCGGCGCCGCCCGGGCGGTCATCTGTGACGCTTCTCCGCAGGCGCGCTCTGTAATTTTTGATAATCTGACCCGCACCCGCCTGGAAACCTCTGCACAGGTACATACTGTGAAGGCCGCTCGATTGTTGGCACGGCTGGCTTCACAAGAACAACGCTTCGACCTCGTTTTTATCGATCCGCCCTATGACCGGGCGCGGGAGATGTGGACCGAACTAGAACCTTTGCTGCCGCCGGTACTAAATCCGGGGGCGGTTTTGGTGCTGGAGCAGGCCGCCGGACAGGCTTTTGAGCCGAATGTCACCGAATTGAAACAGTTCCGTCGTTGTCAGTACGGGACAACGGTGATATTATTTTTAGAGTATTCGATCATGGGGGTGTAGGATGGAGATATTGGTGTATCCGGGCAGTTTTGATCCGATTACAATCGGTCATGTGGATATTGCGCGGCGTGCGGCGAAATTGTGCGAAACCCTCTATGTCGTGATTATGCGCAATCCGTCTAAAAAGACCGCTTTTTCTCCGGAAGAGCGTGCCTGGATGGCCGAAGTCAGCTTGAAACCCTATCATAATATTAAGATCGACATTAACTCGGGGCTACTGGTGGATTATGTGCGCCAGAAGAAGGCCTGCGCCGTCGTAAGGGGGCTACGCAGCGAGTCCGACTTCCGCTTTGAGGCGGAGATGGCTGCGGCGAACCGCCTGCTTTATAGTGATTATGAAACGATAATGTTGCCCTGTAGCGCCAACCTGGGCTTTACGAGTTCGTCGATTGTGCGCGAAGTCGCGGCCTACGGCGGGGATATATCCGGGATGGTGCCGTTTGAGGTGCGGGATTATATTGCCGAGCACCTGATAGAACATCAGGTGTAAAGGGGAGGGAGCAATGACCGATAATATCAATGTTGTGCCGGAAACCGCGGCAGATGAGAGCGCGGACAGCAGTAATTTCATCGGCTATATTGATCAGCTGGAGGATCTGGTTGTTCAGGCAAAAGGATCGCCCTTCTCGAATCGTTGCTCAATCGAACGAGAGGATCTGCTCGTTCTGGTTGCCAATCTGCGGGAGAGTCTGCCTGAGGAGATCCGTCAGGCGCGCTGGGTGCTGAGTCAGGCGAATAAATTGCTCGAAGAGGCGCGGCGCGAGGCGACCAATATCATCAGCCAGGCCGAAAGTCGCATGGCCAAGATGATCGACGAACATGAGATTACACGCCAAGCCTCGGCCCGGGCCACGCAGACGGTTGCCGCTGCCAATCAGCAGGCGGAGCAGATTCGCGACGGTGTGCTCTATTACTGCCACCAGTGCCTGGATGAGGTGGAGGATCGGCTCGCGACGGTGCTGGTACAAATTCAAAAAGATAAGCAGGAACTCTCGGCCGGATAAGCGCCGGAGTTATGTCAAATATGAAGCGTAAGATAGAATCTGTTTTGGTGCTGTTCGGCGGTGTCTCTGTGGAACACGAGGTTTCCTGTGTCTCCGCCCGTAATATTGTCGATTATCTGCTTAACGAAGGTGTCGAAGTCGATATCGTCGGCATCGCCAGGTCCGGTGATTGGATTCCTTTTCGTCTTGATCCGGAATTGATGGTTTCTCCGAATTGGGAGGATTTGGCTCGAGCCGCTTTACCTGAGACAGTGGACTCCGTCGCTGTCGGCTTTGCGGACGGTTCCTCCGGGGGAAGCGTCTTTCATCCGCGGGAAGTGTTGCGTCGGCTCTGCGACGGGCGTCTGCCGCAGGTAGTTTTCCCTGCCGTGCACGGAATCAATTGCGAAGACGGAACCCTCCAGGGCTTCCTGGAAATGTGTGGTCTGCCCTATGTTGGCAGTCACGTCACCGCTTCTGCTCTCTGCATGGACAAGGTCAAGACAAAACGTATCCTGAGTAGCGCCGGTCTGCCGGTCTGTCCCTTTGTGCCGATCAACCGTCGGGAATGGCGACAGGACCCGGAGGACTGTGCAAAATCGTTACTCGAAAGTATGGAGTTCCCTCTCTTCATTAAGCCCTCCAACGGCGGCTCATCGGTAGGCACGCAGATTGTCCGTTGCCGGGAGGAGTTGGCCGATGCCGTAGAGACGGCACTTCAATATGACGTTGAGGTCCTGGCTGAACCGTATCTAACCAAGCGCGAAATCGAGGTCGCCGTTCTGGGCAACGACTATGCCGAGTGTTTGGCCGCCGGCGAGGTTGTTATGTCCGAAAATGTCGACTACTACGATTACCGGACGAAATATCAGGATACCGAGGAACCGCAGAGCGGTCTGGCCATTCCGCCGGATTTGCCCGCCGAAATGCAGGAGCTGGCTTCACGCCTGGCTGCTGAAGCCTATCGCCTGCTCGGCTGCCACGGTTTGGCGCGGGTGGATTTTTTTGTTTTGACCGATGCCGCCGCCCGCAATCATGAGTGGTCGCGTCACGGCTTGGTGATTAATGAGATCAATACTCTGCCCGGCTTTACGCCGATCAGCCTCTACCCGCGGGCTATCCAATATTCCGGTCTCAGCTATGGGCAGTTGGTTTTGCGGCTTTGCGAGCTGGCGCTTGAGTCATTTGAATCTAGCCGCCGCCTGGAGACGTTTCAGCCACAATCTTAGCGATTTCCGTCTGTAGCACGGCAATGCGTTGCTCCGCCGCGGAGCGATTTTCTCCGACCGTCCATATATAGAATTTCAGTTTCGGTTCGGTCCCGGAGGGACGCAGAGCTACGACGGTGTGTTCTCCCAAATGGATCCGTCCGGCTTTGGTGCGTAAGGCGGGGCCCGGACAATCGGCAAAGTTGTCGAACCGGCGTGCACTCAGCCCGACACAGTCGGCCAGACGTCGATGAATTCCCGGACTTCCGAAGAGTTCATATAACTCATCACCGATCTCTTTTCCACTCTTCCCGGGCGCGGCGGCAAATTCATAACCGGAAAGCGCCGAAGCATGCCAGCCGCCGGTCAGTTCATTCAGCTGCAACAGACGATCGTAAAGGGTCAGACCCGCCGCGGCATATTGTCGTGCCGCGGCGGCCAGATATGCCCCGGCGGCGATTCCGTCTTTGTCGCGCACCGCATCGCCGACGGCAAAACCGATACTTTCCTCAAAACCCAACAGAGGCACGAAATTCCGCTCCTCATTGCGCAGTTGTAGCATAACGGATGATATATGCTTGAAGCCGGTCAAAGTTTCCCGCGTGACGGCGGAATAGTGTTCGGCCACATCCCGGGCAAAATCGTCGGTGACGATGGTTTTTACCAGAGCGGGGGTGGTCGACTGCGTGGCGGTCTGTCGCGTGGAAGCAGCTTGCTGCGTAGTGCCGTTCCAGTAGTTTTGCGCCAAATAATCGAAAAGCAACGCACCGGTCTGATTGCCGGTCAGGAGCAGATAATCTCCCCGATCATCGGGAATCGCCACAGCCAGCCGATCGGCATCCGGGTCGGTGGCCAGAACCAAATCCGGTCGTGTCCGTTCGGCCTGTTCCAGAACCAGTGTCATCGCCTCGGGCGATTCCGGATTCGGTCGCGGCGCGGTGGGGAAGCGCGGATCGGGCTCGATTTGTGCTGCGACGGTATCGACCCGTCGGAAGCCGAGTTCGAATAGGAGCGGTAACATGTATTGCGCTCCGGTGCCGTGCATGGCGGTGTAGAGAATGGAAATGTCCAAAGCCTCCGCGGGCGGCTCCGAGATGCCGGAGCTTATGCTACGCCGATAGTCCGCTGCCAACGATTGCGGAACCGGAGCGAGATATTTTCGTATTAACTTTGTTGTCTCAGCCTGCTCGGCCGGAGAAACATCCAGGCGATCATAAATTCCGGTCTCAATAAGCGAGCGGACGGCCGCCGGATCGTGGTAATTGGTCGGGCTCTTAAAGCGAGGATATGCGGCGGCGGGGATATACTCGGCCAGGGCGGCGGTGATTTCTTCGCCGGCCTGCACGCCGTCTTCACCGTAAAGTTTACAGCCGTTATATTCGGCGGGATTGTGTGAAGCCGTGAAGCACAGTCCGAGCAGGGCTCCGAGCGGGCGAACCGCATAAGCTATCAGCGGTGTCGGTGTGTACTCCGGGAAAATACGGACAGATATTGAACGGGCGGTCAGGAGAGCTGCGCCCAGTGCGGCAAAATCGGTGGAGAAATAACGGGCATCATAGCCGATGACCACGCCGCGTCCGGCACAAGCCTCGGCACCGTAGGTTGACAGGAGCCAGGCGGCGACACCGTTGACAAAACGCCCCATGGTGGCCGGATTGATTTCCGCGGCACCGGAACCCAGGCAGGCACGGATGCCGGCAGTCCCGAAAGAGAGTTTCCACTCTCCGTCCCGCTCATAAATCGAATTCACTAATGTAATAGAATATCTATCATTTTGCACGGAATTTGTCCCCTCCGCGTTGTTGCTCGCCTCAAATTGGCGACTTATTTGCGACTGGGCTATAATAACATGGCTCCGGCAAATAGTGCGTAAGGGAGGAATGATCTGACGCATATGGTAATGAGTATGACAGGATTCGGTCGCGGCGAAGTTGTAAGTTCAGATTACAGGATTACGGCTGAGTTGCGTTCGGTGAATAACCGTTACGGTGATATTGTCATTCACATGCCGCGTTCCCTGATGCGCTTCGAGCAAGACTTGCGGGAAGTTATTCAGGCTCGAATAAGCCGCGGTCGGGTTGAACTGTTCCTGGATTTCCGCGATTTACGGACGGAAGAGGGAGCGGTCAACCTCAATCTGCCTTTGGCGTTGAGCTACGACCGATCCCTGCGCGAATTGGCCGAGAGTCTGGGGGTTTCCTATACTAGTTCAGTGGAACAATTGGCCATGTTTAAGGGAGTGCTCAATACCGAACCGCAGGAAATCGACGCGGAAGGTCTGCGCGACGTATTTGTCGAGGCGGTCGGACTGGCGCTGGATGAGCTGACGGAAATGCGTCGCCGGGAGGGCGCGGCACTGGAGACCGACCTGCGTGAACGTCTTGCCGAATTGGCCGCCGCCACGACGGACATGGAAACCGACCAGGATACCGAAGTCGATGCCTGGCGTCGGCGGTTGACGGAACGTCTGGAGCAGGTGCTGGATGCGGAGCAGATGGAATATTTGGGAGAGAGTAGGATGGTCGCCGAAGTCGCGCTCTATGCCGACAAGGCGGATGTTAATGAGGAAATCCAACGATTGCGGAGCCATATCGACATGTTCGACAGTCTGTTGTCGAGTGAGTCGCCTATTGGGAAGCAGTTGGACTTTGTGCTCCAGGAAATGAATCGCGAACTGAACACGCTGGGTTCCAAATCGGTTTCCCGGGAACTCACCGCCAAAGTAATCGAGCAGCGCTCGATTGTGGAGCGAATGCGTGAGCAGGTGCAGAATATAGAGTAGGAATCGGACAGAGACGGGTGGCGGAGTTGGAAACCGTGGGCGGAGAATCTGAAGTGAAAGTTGGCTTTATACAGGTAGGATTCGGTAATCTCGTCAATGCCGAGCGAGTGGTTGCGCTGGTTAGCGCCGAAGCCGCTCCGGCCCGTCGCCTGATTCAGGATGCCCGCGATCGCGGCACTCTTATAGACGCCAGCGCCGGTCGCCGAACGCGCTCGGTACTGATCATGGACAGCGATCACGTGGTATTGTCTGGTGTCGCTCCGGCAGCTCTGGCCAAACTCCTGGGCAGATCGGCCGAACTGGAACCCGATACGGAGGAGTAGTGGAGGTACAAGTGTGCACATCTGAGACGGAACAGTTGCCGTTTTGCCGACAGCAGGGGCTGGTCATCTGCGTTTCCGGGCCTTCCGGTGTCGGGAAGGGAACGGTCATCGCCGCCGCTCGCCAGCGAAATTCAAAGCTGGTGCACTCGATATCGGTGACTACCCGTTCGCCGCGTGCAGGAGAAACAGAGGGAGTATCCTACTATTTCCGCTCCAAAGAAGAATTCGACCGCCTGCGGGTAGCGGGAGAAATACTCGAATATGACGAGTATTGCGGTCATCACTACGGCACGCCTCTGGCGCCTTTACGCAGAATGGTTGAAAGCGGCCAGGATGTGATTTTGGATTTAACCGTGCCCGGTTCGCTGGCCACCATGCGCTGTTTCCCGGATGCGATCAGCATATTTCTGCTGCCGCCTTCGATAGAAGAACTGCGCCGCCGTTTGGAAGAGCGGGCAACCGAGGACCAATACACCATTGAGCGCCGCATGGAGCAGGCTCTCGACGAGATCCGTCGCTTATCCCTTTTCGGTTACGTGATAATCAACGACGAGCTCGATCGGGCGGTCAATGACATACTTACAATCGTGGCGGCCGAACGCCACCGTACCACCAGGATGCGTGGTATCGAGGAACGAATATTACAGCACGGAGGATAAAATGTTAAACAAACCTTATCTGGCAACCTTATTGGACAAGACCGGCAATCGTTACACTTTAACATGCGTTATTGCCCGTCGAGTTCGTCAGCTGGTATCCGGAGCACAGCCTCTGGCGGAGTCCGACTCCCCCAATCTGGTGACTCTGGCCTGCGAAGAGTTGGCGGCGGAGGGCTTTGAGGCCGTTCCCGGTATGGTTAATCCGCAAATTCCTCTGCGCCCGGACATTGTCGCGAAGAAGCTGCAGGCGCGCGCCTTTGAGGCCGAGCGTTTGGCCGACGGAGCCGCCGAGCATATGGGTACGATTCAGGGTAGCGGTACCAGCCAGTCCTAGCTTAACAGGACTCAGGCGATTCTCCGTCTTCTGGATGCCGAATTTGCCGACACGCCTGAATTCGAGTACGTTGACGATTCCGGACCGACGCGCCGTGCCGACCGGGACAGTGAAATGTATGATTATGCTGACTCGGATGACTATGATGACGAAGACGAAGACAACGCCGATTACCTCGTAGAAGCGGGGGAAGATGACGACTTTAACGCGGAGGAAGATTGAATAAGTGGCTAATGATTTAACCATGGAGCGCCTGGTCGCTCTGGCCGGCAATCGCGGCTTCGTCTATCAGGGATCGGAGATCTACGGCGGTCTGGCCAACTCCTGGGACTACGGTCCTTTGGGAGTGGAGTTGAAAAATAATATTAAGCAAGCCTGGTGGCAAAAGTTTGTGCGCGAGTCGCCCTATAACACGGGTGTGGATTGCGCGATTCTGATGAATCCGCGCGTCTGGCAGGCTTCCGGCCACGTGGCCGGCTTCAGCGATCCGTTGATCGACTGCAAATCCTGTCGGGCCCGCTTCCGCGCCGATCAGCTGATCGAGAACTGGCAGAAGCAGAACGCCGACTCGGCGACCGAACACCTTTCGCCGGACGGTGCCGATAACGAAACTCTCGTGCGCTATATCAATGAGCATGAGATTCCCTGTCCGACCTGCGGCAAGCACGACTTTACCGGCGTGCGGAAATTCAACCTGATGTTCCGCACTTACCAGGGCGTGACGGAGGACAGCGAGCAGGAGATCTATTTGCGTCCGGAGACCGCCCAGGGCATCTTCGTCAACTTCGGCAATGTCCGGCGTAGCAGCCGCCGCAAAATTCCTTTCGGAGTGGCGCAGATCGGCAAAGCTTTCCGCAATGAAATCACTCCCGGCAACTTTATTTTCCGGACGCGCGAGTTCGAGCAGATGGAGCTCGAGTTCTTCTGCGAGCCGGAGGGTTCGATGGAGTGGTTTAATTACTGGCGTGATTTTTGCCGACAGTGGTTGTTGGATCTCGGGATACCCGCGGCCAAACTGCGCGAGCGCGAACATTCGCCGCAGGAGCTGGCTTTCTATTCCATCGCGACGACTGATTTCGAGTTTGAATTTCCCTTCGGTTGGGGCGAGCTCTGGGGCGTCGCCAACCGCACCGACTATGATTTGGGACGACACATCGAGTACAGCAAGGTTGACCTGACTTATTTCGATCCGGCTACGGAGGAAAAATATATTCCTTACGTGATTGAGCCTTCGGTCGGCGTCGATCGCCTATTCCTGGCCTTTCTCTCCGCCGCATATGCGGAAGAGACGCTGGAGGACGGTTCCGAACGCACGGTTTTGCGCCTACATCCGGCCTTGGCACCGATCAAGATCGGAATTTTACCTCTGTCGCGCAAGCTGGCTCCGCAGTGCGAAGAGCTTTTCGCTCTTCTGTCACCGCATTACACGGTTGAATTGGATGATACGCAGAGCATCGGTCGGCGCTATCGCCGTCATGATGAGATCGGAACACCGTTCTGTGTGACCTACGACTTCGACAGCGAGACAGATCGTGCCGTTACGATCCGTGATCGCGACACGATGGAGCAGGTGAGGGTGCCGATAGATAATTTAATTGATTGGTTTAATAACAAATTTAGATTCTAAATACAGGAGGGTCTTATGACAAAGTATGTTTATCTTTTCACCGAGGGTGATGCAGGGATGCGCAACCTGCTCGGCGGCAAAGCGGCTAATCTCGCAGAGATGACTCGCTTGGGATTACCGGTTCCGCAGGGGTTTACGGTCAGCACGGAGGCCTGTACGCGTTACTACGCGGACGGCGAGACGATCGCTCCCGAAATCCAAGAGCAGATTATTCAGGCACTGCATGCTACCGAAAAGATATCCGGCAAGGAATTTGGTAATCCAAAGAATCCTTTGCTGCTATCGATCCGTTCGGGAGCGCGGGTCTCAATGCCCGGTATGATGGACACGGTCCTCAACCTCGGTCTTACCGATGAAACGGTGGCCGGGCTGGCGAAGCTGACCGACAATCCGCGATTTGCCTATGACAGCTATCGCCGCTTTATCGCCATGTTCGGTGATGTGGTTATGGGTGTCGAGCGCCGTGCTTTCGAGGACGTGCTGGAAAAACAAAAGCGCGACCAAAACGTCGAGTTGGACAACGAGCTCGACGCCGAACATATGCGCGCCGTAACGGACGGTTATAAGGAAGTATATAAGAAGGCGACCGGTTCGGACTTCCCGCAGGATCCGCGCACGCAGCTGATGGCCGCGATCAAGGCGGTTTTCCGTTCCTGGGAGAATGAGCGCGCGCAGTATTATCGCCGTATGAACGGTATCCCCTCGGCTTGGGGAACGGCCGTCACCGTGCAGATCATGGTATACGGAAACATGGGCGAAGACAGCGGTACGGGCGTTGCCTTTACCCGCAACCCCGCCGACGGAACGAATGAGCTCTACGGTGAATACCTGATCAACGCTCAAGGCGAAGACGTAGTCGCCGGTGTGCGTACACCGCAACCGATTGCCACGCTTCGCGACGTTCTGCCCGAGGTTTATCAGCAATTTGCCGAGATCTGTGAGATCCTGGAACAGCACTACAAAGATATGCAGGATATGGAGTTTACCATCGAACGCGGCAAACTCTATATGCTTCAGACCCGCAACGGTAAGCGCACCGCGGCGGCGGCTCTGAAAATCGCCGTTGACATGGTGGAGGAGGGCATGCTGAGCCGTGAGGAGGCTCTGTTGAAGCTGGATCCGGCACAGTTGGATACACTGCTGCATCCGACCTTTGAAGCGAAGGCGCTTAAAGCCGCGACCCCGATAGCGAAGGGTCTGCCGGCCTCACCCGGTGCCGCCACGGGACGGATTTACTTCTCCGCCGGCGCCGCCAGCGCGGCCGTGCGCGAAAGAGGCGAGAAGGTTGTTCTCGTCCGCGGCGAGACTTCGCCGGAAGATCTCGAGGGTATGGCTCTGGCCGAGGGTGTGCTGACCGGTAAGGGCGGCATGACCTCGCACGCGGCGGTTGTCGCTCGCGGCATGGGTAAGTGCTGTGTCGCCGGCGCCAGCGAGTTGACCATCGATGAAGATAAGAAGCAGATGATCGACCCGGCCGGGAAGATGTACGGAGAGGGCGACTGGCTCTCGCTGGACGGCTCGACCGGACAGGTTTATGACGCGCAGTTGCCGACTTCGGACGCCGAGCTGACCGACGACTTTGCCAAAATCATGGAGTGGTCCGATGAGTATCGCCGCATGGGCGTACGTACCAATGCCGACTCACCCGGCGACGCCGCCAGAGCTCTGGAATTGGGTGCCGAGGGAATCGGTCTCTGCCGCACCGAACACATGTTCTTCGAGGAGGATCGCATTTTTGCCTTCCGTAAGATGATTGTTGCCGAAACGCGAGAGGCAAGAGTTAAGGCACTTGATGAGATTATCGGTCTGCAGCGCAACGACTTTGTCGGAATTTTCCGCGCCATGGAAGATCGTCCGGTCGTAGTTCGCCTGCTCGACCCGCCGTTGCATGAGTTCCTGCCGCGTACGGATAAGGAGATTGACGATCTCGCTGCCGCTCTCGGCATGACGAATGTCAAACTGCACGGTATTGTTGAGCGTCTCCATGAGCTGAATCCCATGATGGGTCACCGCGGTTGCCGTCTCGCCATTTCCTATCCGGAGATCTACGAGATGCAGACGCGCGCGATTATCGAAGCGGCGGTCATCGTGGAGAAGGAAGGGCACAAGGTACATCCGGAGATCATGGTCCCGTTGGTCTGCGACTATAGAGAGCTGGAGATCCTCCGCGAGCTGATTGTCAAGACAGCCGACGAGATTATTTCCGCCGCCGACGCAAAATTCACATATGAGGTTGGTACGATGATCGAAGTTCCGCGTGCGGCAATTCTCTCCAACGAGATTGCTCCGTTCGCCGACTTCTACAGCTTCGGCACGAACGATATGACTCAGATGACTTACGGTCTGTCGCGTGACGACGCGGGTAAGATTCTGGACGACTACTACAATGCCCGCATCATGGAGGCGGACCCGACGGCACATTTGGATGTCAACGGAGTTGGAGCGCTCTTGCAGTTGGCGGTAGATAAGGCCAAGGACGTCAAGCCGGAAATCGGCCTGGGCATCTGCGGCGAGCATGGCGGAGATCCTGCATCCATAGACTTCTGCGAGGAGATCGGCCTGGACTACGTCTCGTGCTCACCGTACCGTGTACCGATCGCCAGACTGGCGGCGGCACAGGCGGCTTTGCGCAGGAAATAGTACATATAGCCCCGAAGCTCGTTGCCGAGTTGTCGGAATTCGGGCTTGACAAGTTCGTCGGCTTTGCGTATATTGTCAAAGTTGCTCTTTCGGGGGCGGCTGAGACTTGCCTAAAGTCGAGCCGGTGTGATAGGATTCCCCGGCGAGTGCCCGGACGGCATGAACAGCAGATGACGACCTAGGGGTCGAGTGGTATAGAACGCGAAGAACGCGTGACTGAGAAAGGAAGTAATTAGAAAGTATGGCGACTAGAAGGGGACCGAGATTTAAAGAGTGCCGCCGCCTGGGAGTTAATGTTTGCGGACACAGCAAAGCGATGAATCGCACCGTGCGCCGCACCGGCAGAACATCGAAGAAGAGTGAGTACGGACTGCAGCTGAATGAGAAGCAGAAGGTCAAGGCCTACTACGGAATATTCGAGCGTCAGATGGAAAACTATTTTGCGAAGGCTACGCGCTCCCGTAAGGGAACGCCGGGCGAAGTTCTCCTGATTACTCTGGAGAGGCGCTTGGACAATATGGTCTATCGGGCCGGCTTTGCTAATTCAATCCGCGGCGCCCGCCAGATGGTCAACCATCGTCACATCCTTGTCAATGACAAGATCGTCAACATCCCGTCCTATCTGCTGAAGCCGGGCGACAAGTTGACCCTGCGTGAAGGTTCGCGCGATGTACCGATTTACGTCGAACACTTCACTTCCGACAGTCATTTCGTTCTTCCTTATATCGAAGTGGATCGCGAGAATTTCTCGGCGGTATTCACCCGTCTGCCCGAGCGCGACGAACTGCCGATCGAGGTGAATGAGCAGCTCGTAGTTGAGTACTACTCCCGCTAGGAAACGCCGGCACACGAAAACACATGAACCGCTGCCTCGATCGGGGCGGCGGTTTTTTTGGGTTCGCGTCGATCGCAGAAGTTGCTGAAA
>JAAZIX010000217.1 GCA_012800655.1 Clostridiaceae bacterium
CCGGTCAACAGCGCCACGCGCAGACTGTCGAGCCCCGGCATATTTATTAAAGTCGAATAATGTTGCCCGGCCAGCACCGTAGTCGGTGCCATAAGAACGGACTGTCCGCCGGCCAGCTTTGCCCGCAGAACCGCAAGCGCCGCAATTACGGTCTTTCCGCTGCCGACATCGCCCTGTAAAAGTCGATTCATCGGCCGCTCCGCCGCCAAATCCGCGGCGATTTCATCACAACAGCGACTCTGCGCCCCGGTCAGCGAAAACGGCAACCTACTGACGGTATCCCGCCACAGCTTATCATCGGCGGCACCCAGTCGAACCGGAAAAGCGGCAAATTCATCCCGCGCCCGACGCCCCAGACGCAACAGGCCAAGTACCGTAAAAAACAACTCCTCAAAGACCAGCCTGTGCCTGGCGATCGAATAGGCCTCCAGGGTCTCGGGACGATGAATGCGGGTCAGCGCATATTCGCCGGTCGAGAGACGTTGACGCCGCCGCAGAGGCGCCGGCAACACCTCCCGCAGATAGTGCCGGTCAAGCGCCCAATCCAGTACCGTCTCAACCCAATTGCGCACATTGCCCTGCTGCAATCCCGCAACAAGGGGGTAAATCGGCCGCACGAAAGACACCGCCAAATTTTCCGGACCGATCTCGCGATAATTCACGCCCTCGGGCGGTACCGACAAGGACTCTCCGGCCAACAGTATCTGATCCTGCGGTTGAAACTGCGGATTGACCATCTGATTTTGCTGCCCGTACGAGCGGACACGGCCGCGCAACAGGTAGAGTTGCCCTTTGATCAATTTATCGGCAAAGAAAGGGGAATTAAACCACAGACAGACTATTCCGCCCGTCGCATCCCTGAAGGTCACCCGCAGAGTGGAGCGTGCTCCGCGATAACGGAGATTCGGCTCGGTGGTGCAGACCGCCAACACCGTGGCCTCCTCCCCTTCCCGGAGCGCGGAAAGCGGCGTCAATTGACTCCAATCATGATAGTCGCGCGGGAAAAGCCGCAAAAGATCGCGAAAATTGTAAACGTCGAGTTGCGCCAGTAGCTTGGCGCGAGACTGCGAAATACCCTTGAGTGTCGTTACGGGCTTTTGCCAAAATTCCTGCTCACGATTCTCCGCCGTACGATCCGCCGGCTGTGGATACCACCGCTCCGTCATTGCTCGGGGCTCTCGTCTCTTTCACTCAAAGCATAGGCACAGTACGGAGCCAGAGCACATTCGGCGCATTGCGGTCGGCCGGATACGCAGAGATTACGTCCGTGCTCCACCATATAATGTCCCCAGCTGATCCAATGCTCGGGCGGCAAAACTTCCCGGAGTTCACGCTCGATTCCCAGCGGAGTACGCTCGCCGGTCAGGCCCAGCAACTGGCTGATCCGGGAGCAATGTGTGTCCACAACTATGGCCGGCTGTCCGAAACACTCGCCGAGGATCAGGTTCGCGGTTTTACGCCCCACTCCGGGCAGGCTCTCCAGGTCAACCAAATTGTCCGGAACAGCGCCGCCAAAGCGCTCATGAAGCGCCCGGGCGGCACCGTGAATTGATTTTGCTTTATTGCGGAAAATGCCACAGGTCTTGATCCAAGGCTCAATCTCCTCGGGTGTGGATTCGGCAAAGGCCTTGCTGTCGGGAAACTCGGCAAAGAGCGCCGGAACAATCTGATTCACGCGTGCGTCCGTGCACTGTGCCGCCAGAATCGTCGAAACCAGTAGCTCCCATGGATCGGCACGCCGATCCAAAGTGCAGTAC
>JAAZIX010000218.1 GCA_012800655.1 Clostridiaceae bacterium
CGGGATCGGTAACTATTTTCCCGGTAGTCAGATTAAGTGTGGCCCTGGGGCTTAGCAATCTATACGGTGCGGCTATAGTACAGATGTTCTCCACCGGAGCGGCTAATTTGTTCCTGACCATCGGTTATCTGAAAACCATTCATCCGGAAATAGACGAGGCGGCAAAGATCGACGGTTGCTCGTTTTTCCGCACTTTCTACAACATCATCCTTCCTCTGTGCAAGCCGATTTTGGCCACGGTGGCTCTGATCAGCTTCCGATACTCTTGGAATGACTACCTGCTTCCCATGGTTTTCACGATCGGTAAGCCGGCTCAGTATCCCTTGACGGTAGCGATCGTACAGATGAAGAGTTTCGGTGGAGAAGGCGCAGCAAAGTACAACCTGCTGATGGCCGGCTCGATGTTCTCAATTGTGCCGATAACGCTTCTGTATTTATTCTTCAACCGTCAATTTATTGCCGGGCTGACTCAAGGTTCGGTCAAGGGTTAAGCTTTCTCAAGGAGGAAAAATGGCTAACAAATTTTTAGTGGGTTTCAGCGCTGTCGAACTGACTCCGGACAAGCGCATCTATTTACAGGGTCAGTTCTATCAGCGCATATCGACCCATGTACAATCGCCGTTGCTTGCCACGGCGATGGCAATTCGCGTCGGAGACGATCAGGCTGTGATCTGCTCCTGCGATTTGACCAGTATAGCGGTCAATCTGATGGCGGAAATCAGAGCCGAGCTGGTAAAACAAGGTCTGCCAGAGCAGGGCTTGGATATCGATAAAATAATTGTCACCGCAACACATACTCACACTTCGTTCAAGTACCGGGCAGCGCCCCCCATTCAATCGACTTCGTCTAACTCTATGGATATTACCGAAGGTCTGTTGCCTCCGGGATTCTATATGGTTTATGACGAAGAGACGGCGGAAATTCCGACTGACGAGCAGGGAAACCCTCTGGAGTTGGAAGCCACGGAAGATTTCCCCCGACCGGGTATTATGGATGATGATGAGGGTCTGGCTTGGATCGCCGAGCGTGTCGCTCAAGCCATTGCCGAGGCCTGGCAGAACTGCAAGCCGATGACGCTGGTCAGCGGCTTCGGTCGCGCCCCGATCGGCATGTGTCGGCGCGTCGTTTACAACGACGGCAGCGCCAAGATGTGGGGCTATAGCAATACGGCGACCTTTGAGGAACTCGAAGGCGGCAATGACAGCGGAATTGAACTCATCTATTGCATCGATGAAGCCGACAATTTGGCTGGAATCGTAGCCAATATCTGTTGTCCTTCACAGATCATGGAGCATCGTCTGTCTATTTCCTCCGACTATTGGGGCGAGACGCGGCGGCGTTTGTACAAGCGCTTCGGACCGGATTTGAAGCTGGTTGGCCTGGGCGGCCCGGGCGGCGACCAGTGCCCTCGTGATCTGGTCCGCTGGATAGATCCGGAAACTGAAGTTCTCGACCCGAATATCAATCACCCCACACCTTCGCATCTTCGCGCCGATCCTTCGATGTTCGATGAAAGCGGTCTGCGCACCGCCGGACGGCGTATAGCGACGGAGATAATCGCCATTTACGAAGAGTTGCGTGAAGACAAGGTTGCGTGGGAAGCGCGTACTCAGCCGGCTGTTCTGCGCCACGAGGTGGATGAGGTTCTTCTACCGCTGCGCCGGGTTACGCCGGAAGAAATTACCGATGCCAAGCGGAGCGTTTATGACTATTGCTCAAAATTAGACCGTAAGGGCATAAATTATCGAGACCGGGCGGAGCTGTACGTTCACATCGGTATTTTGCGTCGGGCGGCACTCCAGGAGGAGATTGATCTCTTCGGCTTTGAAGGTCATTTCCTGCGGATCGGTAATCTCGCCATGGCAACAAATCCCTTTGAACTGTTCCTGAATTACGGCAATAAGATCCGCGCTCGCAGTGTGGCTGAACAAACTTTCCTGCTTCAGTTGACTTGCGGAACCGGCGGCTATCTCCCGACTAAAAAGGCCGAGGAAGGCGGACACTATTCCGCCTATGTCGCGAGCGGTTATGTGGGCCATGAGGGCGGAGAGGCGTTAGTTCGCGAGACTCTGTCACGCTTCAGAGATTTCTGGGAAAAAGAGTAACAACAGAATAGAATGTTTTAAAAAGTGAGCTCTGCATTTTGCAGAGCTCACTTTACATATTATGGCGTTAAATTTTAGCCGATATGTGCCAGCACGGGAAGATCGATCAGGTAGGCCAGGTCAATTACGCGATTAGCGTAATCACCATAGACGAAGCTGATATGCTGCGACATGACATTGTCCGTGAACTCCTTGACCGGAACATCGAGATGGAGCGCCGTACTCGGCAGCTGCGGAATGGGATCGTCCCATCCGTACTCGCCCCAAGCCGGAGGAGCCTTGGCCTCACCGGTAACCAGGTGGAAGGCGTAGGAACCGCTGTCCGCGAAGAGGCGGCCGAGCGTCAGGCGTCCGAGACGCAGCTTCGATACGTTAAGGAGCGACTTGTCCAGCAGACCGAAAGCCTTTTGCTCCAGTTCAACGGCCTGACTGACAGCCGGCGGGATGAAGTCGGGCACACCGGCGAGCACATAGTCATTCATGAACTCGTAGAACTCGACATAGGGGCTGATCTGACCGCCGCTCAGATAGGAGAGCATCAATTGTGTCACATTGCCCAGAACGTCATTCTCCGGGATAACCTGAATTCCGTCCAACGCACTCACCAGCATAAAGGTCAGGGCCGGCGGGTAATTGAGCAAACGCTTCATTCCGTCGACGTCATTCAGCGTCAGAGCATCGAACTTGCGCTCATCGGCCAGAGCGCTCAAAGCGGCGGCATAGCGACAGGCTCGCTCCAAAATCGCCGGGTCGTATTCGCCGTGAATGGTCCAGTTCTCCATGATATAAGCGCGACGCTCGTCGATTTCCGCTTGGGTTACTTCTTGAGCACGCTGGTAAAGCTGTAACAGCTCCATATGCTCGACTTCGACACCGATGTCGCGGCGGAGACTGACAGCCTCGTACTGTGTATTATAGAGAATCATATCGCGGTAGCCGAACGATCCCACGCGCGAAGAACGCAGGGTTTTGGCGGTTGCGGCGGCAGTTAAGAAGTCGGCGATTCCGGCGACATCGCGCTCGCGGTCGGTCTGATCGGTGATGTACTTGAACTTATAGCCCATCTCCTCAAAGACTCGGCGCATCGCGGTGGTTCCGGCCTGCTCGGCGGTTGTGATCAGACGTCCGTTGTCCTTCCAGCCGCAGAGTCCCCATAGCAACATCGGCAGATGACGGAAGTGGTCGCAGACCCGGATAACCGCATGGGTGGGTATCCAGCCGGCTACACAAACGACAATGGCACACAGGTCGGACGCTTCTTTGAGACGGGCGATGGCGGCATCGGCTGTCTCATAGGGTGGATCGTCAATGACCAGACCTGCATCAACGCACTCAAAGCCAAGCTCCTGGATTTGGGCGAGTCCCTCATCGTGCTTCATGTTTAAGCGATCTACGGGGGTGTTAATTTCACCGAAGCAGATGAAACCATAACGATTTTTAACTATGTTTTTCGACATTATAAACCTCCTGATCGGATTTTATATTCTGTCCTAGACTTTAGCGAAAAGAGCCGCAAAAGTCAAGGTAAACTCTGTGCTGAGGTTAGCCGTCCGTGATAGTTTCGCCAAAGTTTATTGTGCCGACTTCAGTTGAGCCAGATCCTCGAGAATCGCATGGAAAAAGCGGATGTTCGGCTCAACGCTATTGATCAGCATATACTCATCCGCGGTATGTCCTTCGCCGCCGCCCGGTCCCAGGCGGTCAATCGTAATCGCACCGCTGTTTGCGGCGGTATTACCGTCGGAAGCGCCTCCGCCTGTCCAAAGTTTAAAAGGAATTCCCATGCTGAGTGAGAGCTCTCGTAAATGTTCGGCATAACACTTGGTGCGCTCATCGGGAATCATCGGAGGGCGCGTGCGACGGTCGACTTCGGTTGTGATTATGCCGACGGAGCGGGCGTGCTCCTGCAGTTCCTCTAATTTCGCGAGTACCTTATCCTGTTCCTCAAGAGTTTTAATACGGACATCCACTGTCAGCTCAGCGAAGTCGGCAACTATATTTGCCGCTTTTCCGCCCTTTACGATTCCGGGATTGACTGTAGTGTCGGTCTCGTCATTATTTAATTCCCATAGAGCAACTATCCAGTAACCCATCTCGGCAATCGCGGATCTCCCGCCTTGAGAACGCAATATACTGGAGTGACAGGCTTTGCCTTTGAATTGGAAGGTAAAACGAAAAACTCCTCTACGCTCGATACAGCGACCGCTTTCTTCCATGACCGGTTCGAAAACGAAGGCATGTTCGCTACGCTCGGCAT
Organism: Clostridiaceae bacterium; assembly: GCA_012800655.1. GTDB lineage: Bacteria > Bacillota > Clostridia > Saccharofermentanales > Fastidiosipilaceae > JAAZIX01. The sequence goes on from JAAZIX010000218.1 coordinate 4,364, forward strand.
AAGATCTGATTAAGGGAGTGGAGTAAACGCTGGAAATTTCCTCGTCGGTATTAAAAATCACGGCGATATTAAGCGCTTCGTTTGCCTGGGGCGACATAGCCAACAGTGCATTCACTATAGCTAAACAGCCTTGCTTCATATCAAAAACGCCGGGACCGTAGGCCCGCTCTTCGTCGCGGTAAAAAGGACGCTCGGCAGATTCTCCCGCAGGGAAGACCGTATCCACATGCCCAAGGAGCAGGGCGTCAAAACGCTCCGCCTGACGATTCTTCAGTACTATGCACTCGCCTATATTAGGCGAGATATTGTGGCGTTCGATGATCCAGCCCCGTTTTACCAGGGGCTCGGCCAGCATGAGACCCACCCGGGTTGCTCCTTCGGTAGCTCCGTGTCCGCTGTCGATGTTTACCAGCTTCTCCAGATCCAGGAGAAAACCTTCCAGAGAAAACGTGTTATCTTTCGTGTTCAAACAACTTTCGGTTGAAATAGTGTCCATATCTACCTCCTATGGTATCCTATCCAAAATCACTATGTAGGTCAATGATTTTGTGCGCAATTTCATCCCTTTTTTCTCCTTGTTACATTACAGAACTTATGATTATAGCTTAGTAACGGCGTCTCGAACTTCACGCACAATACTGTCGATCCGTTCGGCTGACCAATTCGGCTGCAGACTGATGAAAACCGTGCGGGAAAGCAAGTCCAGTGTCTGCGGGCACATGTCCGGAGCGTAGGTCGTGCGCAGATGGCGATTGGCCTCCATATTGTACGGATTCATGGCGGGATGGCAGGCTCCGCGGCGTTCCAGCATCGGAGACCAATTGGCGTAGACGTGTTTGCCGCTGTCGATTGGTAACCAAGGTGTAACGGCGCTGATTTTTGCGGCGAAATCACGGGCACGTTTTTCCGTATCGAAGAGGAAAGGAAGTGTAGTTCCGCAATCGCCGTCCAGGTCATGGGAGGGATTGAAGCAGATTCCGTCCGTGCCGGCTAATCCCCGCATAATTTCTGCCTTGACACGGCGCAGGTCGCGCAATATGCCGTCCAAGCGTCCGAGTTGCACCCGCATGATTGCCCCGGTTATTTCACTGACTCTATACTGTGTGCCCATGAAGACCGGCGTAGTTAGTTCTCCAGCGTAGGGTCGGAAAGCGGCACCGCCGTCATGGTGAATTAAAGCCCGCTCGTAGATCTGCCTATCATCGGTAACGACAGCGCCGCCTTCCCCGGCGGAGATAATCTTATAGTCGTTAAAGCTGAAAGCTCCGGCATCACCCCACGAGCCCAGTCGCTTACCTTTGTAGCTACCGCCGTCGGCTTGGCAAGCATCTTCCAATACCAGGAAGTTATGTTGCCGCGCCATTGTCATCAGGCGATCCATTTCGCAAGGGAAGCCGACGATGGCGACCGGGATGACGGCCTTGACGTTCGGGGTGAGCTTTTTTTCAACATCGTTCAGGTCGATGGTTAGCGTTTCGTCAACTTCGGCCAGAACGGGAATTGCTCCGACCGAGGTTACGGCCAACGCCGTAGCCATGAATGGGTAAGCCGGGACGATGACCTCATCGCCGGGACCGATTCCCATACCGACCAGAGCGCAGGTCAGAGCCGCAGTTCCGCCGCTCACCAATATGGAATAATTAACGCCGAGATACTCGGCCCACTCGCGCTGGAATTTATTCACTTCCTGTAGAGCGGAACTGGCGCTGAACATACAGCCGCTTTCAATTACTTTGGCAACAGCCTCAATTTCTTCACGTCCAATTCGATACATTACCATTGCCTCCATGAAACTTCAAAAGATAAAGATAAATATATAATAGCGTAAGGAGCATGTTTTGGCTTCAAAATTAGTGGAAATTTCTGTTTTAACGCAAAAGGCCACGCAAATTTTGCACCGGTCAACAACACCTTCTATAGCTCAATCACTGTGATCAGAAGGAGCGGACGTCGGCCGGTCAGACTGTTCAAATGGTTCTGCAACTGGTTCTTAAAATCTCTTCCTTCAAGTGCCAAAAACAACTCTTTCCGGTTGTTCACGGTCTTGTGTATGAAGTTGCTGAGGAAGTCTAGGGTTGCCTCCTCCAGGTTCTGTGTATCATCTTTATAGGCGAAGCCGCGGGTCTGAATGCGCGGCGGTGCGGATAGCTCAGTGGCGCCGTACTGCAGAGCCAGGGTGACGGCAACAACACCCTCCTCGGACATGTAGCGGCGCTCGTCGAGGACTTCGTTGTCCAGCGTGGTTGAACTGCGTCCATCAATCAGAACCGGATCGGCCTTGACATAGCCGTCGATTGCCGGTTCACCGCCCACTATTTCAAAGACATCACCGTTATTGAGCAGGAAGATATGTTCCCAAGGCTGGCCAAGATTATGTGCCATAAGTGCGTGCTGGTAGAGCATCCGATATTCACCGTGGACCGGGATGAAGTACTTAGGGCGGATCAGGGCGTGCAGGAGTTTTAACTCTTCCCGGAAAGCATGGCCCGAGACGTGGACCTCCGCCAGCGCCGAGTAGATTACTGTCGCGCCGCGCTTATACAATTCATCAATAACGCGCAGGATAGGCTTTTCATTGCCGGGGATCGGGGTTGCCGAAATGATGACGGTATCGCCGCGGCTGATTTCAATTGAACGATGTTCGGAGTAGGCCATGCGGGTCAGTGCGGCCAGCGGTTCGCCCTGGCTTCCGGTGGTGATTATCACGAGCTGTTCCGGGGGATAATTGCCGATGTCCTTGAGGTCGATCAGCGTATCTTCCTGTACATCGATATAGCCCAGCGACCAGGCGGCATTGAAGACATTGAGCATGCTCCGTCCGACCAACGCGACCCGGCGTCCGAACCTTTCCGCCGCGGTAATGACTTGCTGAACGCGATGGACATTCGAAGAGAAGGTTGCGACGAAAATGCGGCCTTTGGCCTGAGCGAAATGTTCGGCGAAAGCATCGCCGACCCGACGCTCTGACATGGAGAAGCCCGGTCGTTCTATATTAGTACTCTCACAAAGCAGCAGTTGCACGCCTTTGGCACCCAATGTCGCAAAACGGATCAGATCGATCGGTTCACCATGCACCGGCGTGTAGTCGACTTTGAAGTCTCCGGACAGCACGACGATACCCTCCGGAGTGTGAACGGCCAGAGCGCAGGCATCGGCGATGCTATGTGTCACATGGATGAATTCAACCGCAAACGATTTGCCTGCCTGGATAATATCTCCGTCTTTGACCTCGATCAGATGACTGCGATAGCGCTTGAGACGGGCGGTGTCGAGTTTGTTTTGCGCCAGTCGTACGGTTAGCGGTGTGCCGTAAACCGGACACTCCAGCATCGGTAGTACCCAACCGAGTGCGCCGATATGATCCTCATGTCCATGCGTCAGAAAAATCCCGCGCACGCGGTCGCGATTTGCTACCAGATAGTCAATATTCGGGAAAATGGAGTCGATCCCAGGTTGTGTTTCGTCCGGGAAAAGAACGCCGGTGTCGAGAATGACAATGTCGTCATTATACTCTAGAACTGTCATGTTTTTGCCGACTTCACCGAGACCGCCGAGCGGTATGACCCGCAGAACATCGCGCTTGCGTTTAATCGTCGTGTCCGTATATACGACCGGTGGCTGCGCATATTGCGGGGAAAGATTCGGCTCGCCTTTATCCCAATTCAGCTCCGGAGGGAGTGAAATCGGTGCCTGTGATCCATGGCGGGAGAAGTCCGGGAAGCGGGCGCTGGGACTGGCGCTGTTCGGGCTGAGGCTGGTGCTGAGTATGTGTTCCGCGGAGACTTGGCCGGCGGCGGGAGGTTGAGACGCATGTGCCGCAGTCTGAGTAGAAGCGGAAGTGCGGCGTTTCAGGTTGCGCTTGGCCGATTTCGGTTTGCGGCTTGGTGTAGAAGGTGTCACGGATTCCGCCTGTACTGCAAGAGCGGCGGCGATCTCCTGTTCATCCCGGCGCTTAGCGAGACTGTAGGCGCGAGCTTTTCGCCCGGGTGGCGTGCCGCGTTTACCGCGGCTTAGGGGAGTGTCGGCGGATCGCGAGGTGTTGCGTCGCTTTGGAGCACTGCGGCGTTTACTTTCACTGGAATTTTTAGTCGTCATTGTAATTCACCTAACTATCGTTAATCATTGCGGTGTGGAAAAGCATCTGCCGTCGTTTGAAATACAGATACAGACATATAAGAGCGAGCAGGAGTGCGGGGATGAGAGAAAGGGTTAGAATTTGAGCGGGCTTGTTCGGTAGACTGAGCAAGGGGGGGAAGACGATGCCGCCGAGTCCGTTAGCCAGCGCCATCATGGACGTCGCTGCTGTGGGAATATCAAGGAAGAGTCCGCGTCCGAGCGAGAGGAACATCGGCCAGAGCGGACCGCAGAAAAACCCGGACAACGTGGTCATAGCACAGACCAGGATAGGTTCTGGCACGATAAGCATAAGGCTCATAGTAATGATGATTCCGATCGGTGCTACCGCCAGAGTCAGTTGGCTGAGTCTTACGGAGGAAACCGAGGCAAACAGTAATCCGGCCAACAGCCCGATCCAAAAAAGGGAGAGTGACAATGAAGCGAGTTCACGAGAACCGCCCAAGTCGGAGATATATGAACCGGCATAAAACGAGACCGAAATCTCAACGGCGGCATAGAGCGCTATGGCAAGAGCCAGAAGGGTAAATTCAAATTTGCGCAAGCAGACCAGAAGCTGGAACGAAGAAGCGTTTTTTTTCGGTTTTTCCGTTACCATTGTTTGTGTGCCCCAGAGCCGCAACAGATCATAGCTTCTCCGGATCACGAGAAACGTGATGATAGTTAGTACTGTGTGGTAAACGAAAACGAAAATAAAGAACCGCTTAACCGCGACGCCCATGACAATCAGTAGTGGGGTCAGGAAGGATGAGAAGCAGAGAAACACCTGAGCGAATGAAGAGTAGCGTACGTGCTTCTCCGGCGATGTCGCCAGCATGATAATATTACTGAAGCCGGGAAGTACCAGTCCATGTGCGATACCCATCAAAATAAGGCCGCAGATCAACAGAAAAGGTTTTATGGCAAAAGCAGTGACCAATGCGCCAAGGCCGTACAGAATACAGCCGAGCAGAAGCAGGCGGGCTTGTCCCAGGCGCTCACCGAATTGACTGATAAATAATGAAACAAGGACAAATCCAATAAAGAACAGACTGATCATGGTTCCGGAGTAGGAGCTGTCCAGTCCGGCAAGGCTTATCATCTCGCTGCTCTGTGCTTGGAAAGCCACATAGGCAAAACCGGATCCTGTTGTACCGACAAGGCCGAGTATTCGTACCCGACGACAATATTTGTCTAGATTGTGTTCAGGCCTTTTACCCCGGTCAATCTGATTGCAGTCAAGAATTTCCATGCTCATCAATTCTAACTGATTTTCCGGGTACTATCGTTTGCTTTCGCATTGTGGAAAACAACCTGCCGTCGTCCGAAATACAGATACAGACAAATGAGGGCGAGCAGGAGAGTAGGAATGAGGTTAAGGATCAGAGTTTGAGCGGGATTGTTTGGCAGGCTGAGCAGGGGCGGAAATGTGACCCCTGTGAATCCGCTGGTCAGAGCCATCATGGACATCGCCGCCGTGGGCATGTCGAGGAAGAGCCCGCGTCCGAGCGAGAGGAACATCGGCCAGAGAGGTCCGCTGAAAAGTCCGACCAGCGCCGTCATTACACAGACAAAGACGGGGTTGGGCACAAGGAGCATGAGAGCTGCGATAATGAAGGTTGCGACCGGTGCCGCCGCCAGAGTCAGCTGGTTCAGCTTTACGTTAAACATTGAGAAGATCAGACGTCCCGCCAGTAGTCCGACCCAGAAAAGCGAGAGAGCCAGGGAGGCAAGCTCGCGCGAACCGCCTAAATCAGAGATATATGGACCGACATAGAAGGCAACTATAACTTCAAAGGCGACATAGAACATGATGGCGAGAGACAGAAGGAAAAATTCGAATTTACGCAGGCAGACCAAAAACTGCAACGAGGATGCGGAGGTTTTTTTTGAGTCTTTCGTTACGATTATCTGTCTCCCCCAGAGTCTAAACGGATCATTGTGCCTCGGGATAACGAATAAGATAGCGACAATCAGGGCTACGTAGTAAACAAAAACAGAGACGAAGAACCATTTGAGTGCGATACCGCCTGCTAGGAGGCGGACGATCAGCAACGGGGCAAGAAAGGCGGACAAACTGAAAAAGGCCTGTGTAAATGAAGAATAGCGTACCTGGTCCTCCGGTGGTACCGCCGCCATGACGACATTTCCGAAGCCGGAAAGCGCCAATCCCTGCGACATACCGGCTAAAATCAGACCGCTGATCAGCAGGACTGGGCTAGTAGCGAAGGCAATGCACAGCACACCGAGGCAGTTGAAAGTGCAACCGAGCAGGAGGAGACGGATCTGTCCCAGACGCTCTCCGAACTGGCTGGCAAAGGATAGAACCAGAATGTATCCGGCATAGAACATGCTGATCATTGCTCCGGAGTAGGAGCTGTCCAATCCGGCAACGCTCATTATCTCGCTACTCTGTGCTTGAAAAGCCACGTAGGCGAGACCGCATCCGGCCGTACCGATAAAACCGAGCGCAATCACCCGGCGACGGTATTTGCTGAGACTATTATCGGGAGTTTTGCCTCCGTCAATCTGATTAATATTAAAGGTTTCCATACCCGCCAATTTTAGCTGATTCTAAAGGTATAGGGCAAGTAGAAAGGGGAGGAAAACGGATGTCTCGGATACGGCGATTCTATTCAGGCTTGCTAATACTAACAGTGAACATGAAGGCGTTATCATTGTTCCAATGCCGACAAGCGGAATTGTCCCGCCGGACTCGAATTGAATCGGTCGGGCGGGACAGCAAACCAAATCACACCCTACGCCGCTTAGGGCAAAAAGCACGGAAGGCAGGGGAAGAGTAGGTGACTAGTTTTTCTCGGCGGTGTTAACCGCATCTTCGGGAGTGCTGAGTCCGAAGAGAACCATGGTCAGCGCGTCACCGTAGCGTTCGATCATTGCGCAGGGGATAAGGACCGCAGCTTCAATCTTCTCGGTGGTGGGGAACTCCTTGCGACAGTCGATGTAGACGAAGTAGGATATTTCGCCGTCACGGAAGTCGAGCTGGAAGTTACCGCGCAACAGTCCATAGTTGGCACGATGCAAAAATTCGGCAACTTTCTGGATGGAGTTATCATCCGCACGTACGGGTAGAAGGCTACGAGTAATTATGTGATCGTCGTAAATGGCGATTACCTGGCGAATACGCTGTAGCTTATTTTTGAGTCGTGTGGGAGTTACAACAACGCCCTTTTCCTCATCGAACTCATAGCCCCAGCCGTTCGATTCCATAACCTCGATGACCTTTTTCGCGAGATCCATTGAATAATCCATAATTACATTCTCCTTTGCTCATTTGACAGAGCAGTAAAATTTGTCATAATTATACCAGTTCTACAGCTTGAGGTGAACTACTATGAAAAAATGTCGCATAACTTTGACCCAGCGCTTTCTGAAACAGAACCGCGAGCGAACCGGAGAGATCAATGATTGTATAACCGGAGTGATTAATCTAACTTTCCCGGACAATGTCATTGAGACGGAAATTTCCAAGCCCGGCTCGTACACTTTCACTATTCAGGACGCCGGCACCCAGGACAATGACAGCCTACGTGCGATCGTGCAATCGGCGCTGTCCGACAAGTTCTCCGAATTTAACTCGGATGACCTCCTGGTTGTGATGTTAATTCCAATCAAAGATCCGGTACCGACGCCAGCGCCTAAGCCTGCGGTTGAGAGTGTGAGCGCCGCTGCGTCCTCCGGCGGAGAGCAGAGTAGCAATGTCGAAAACAGGCCAAAGACCGAGCCGCCCCTGGCCGCAAGCGAGGAAACACAGAAAATCTATGAGCAAATCATGGATTTAACCGGCGGAGAGCCCTTTAAAAAGTTGGCCAAGGAGATTTTGACGGTTGCCCCGCGCCTGATCGAGGAAAAGGCCGAACGGCTCTTTACGTCTCAGAGCTTCCTGTTTGCCCTAAACGCCGGTTGCGGCTTCGCTACTTACCTGAAACATCTGGCCGAACTGCTCAGCGCAACCCAGCTCTTTCCTTTGAGTAAGGACAGCGTGATTCGGATCAATCTGGATCCGGGCAAAGAGATTCTCGAAAAGGAGATGCTCGAGCAGACCAAGGCCGCCCTGCAACGACGCAGCAAATGGAGCTCGATCGTGGCGATCGATATCAGCTACTGGATCAATCGTCTGCATGAATCGAGCATGCGCGAATTCCTCTATTTCCTGTCGGGACTGGGCGAAAACAATATCTACTGTTTCCGTACACCTTTCATCGAGAAGGATATGCTCAAGCGCGTCGAGCAGGAACTCGGAGACATCTTCTTCCTGCTTACCTTGTCGTTCCCGCCTTTCAATCGCGCCGAACTGGAGAGTTATACGCGCAAACGCCTGGAAGAGGACGGCTTCACCATTGATGAAAAGGCCATGGAGCTCTTCGGCGTGCGTTTGCAGGAGGAGCGTAGCGACGGGCGTTTCTACGGCCTGGAAACCGTGAACAAAGTGCTGGACGAACTACTCTACCAGTATTATTTGAGTACGGTGGATAGCGAAGATTCTGAGAAGCATATCACCGAGAGCCTCGTCAGCCGTCTGGTCGCGAGCGATCAGTTGGTTGAGCGTGAGGAGGGCCTGGCGGCTCTCGACAGAATGATTGGAATGGGCAAGATCAAGGAGCAGATCGAGCAAATCGCCGCGCAGATTCAACTGAGTCGCGACAATCCTCAACTCGACTTCCCGTCGTTGCATATGCGCTTTGTCGGCGCTCCCGGCACCGGCAAGACCACCGTCGCCCGCATCATTGGACGCTACTTCAAGGAGCTCGGCCTGCTTCGCAACGGTGACTTCTTTGAGATTTCCGGACGCGACCTCTGCGGACGCTATATCGGTGAAACCGCGCCCAAAACCGCGAGTATCTGCCGCGACGCCTACGGTTCGGTGCTCTTTATCGACGAAGCCTATTCGCTCTACACAGGCGATGATTCGGGGCGGGATTTCGGGCGAGAGGCTCTGACGACGCTGATTTCCGAGATGGAAAACCACCGCCATGACATGTTGGTGATTATGGCCGGCTATTCCGAGGATATGGAGATTCTTATGCAGGGCAATCGCGGTCTCGAGAGCCGCATGCCTTATAAGATCGTGTTTGAGAACTACTCGGCGGAGGAACTTTATCAGATTTTCATGTCGATGGTAAGAAAGAACTTTGCCTACGAGGAGGAATTCGATGCCGCCGCTCGCGAGTATTTCGAGTCGATTCCGACCGAAGTCTTGGAAAGCCGGGGGTTCAGTAACGGGCGTTTTGTTCGCAACCTCTTCGAAAGGGTCTGGGGTAAGGCGGCGCTCCGCATGCAATTACGCAAGAGCCCCGAACTCATTTTGACCACGGAGGATCTCCAGGGCGCGAAGAACGAGCAGGTGTTCGCCGAACTGCAGAAAAAGACCGGCCGCAAGATCGGCTTCGGAAATCAGTTGTAGTGTTCGTGGATCAGCTACAACGTTCGTAGTCTCAGCTATGAGGAGCTATGAGGAGCACAGGTGAATTTGACAAGATGGTCGATTTCCGTGTATATTCGCCTGTGCTACCATGCTGGTGTAGCTCAGCTGGCAGAGCAGCTGATTTGTAATCAGCAGGTCGGGGGTTCGAATCCGTCCACCAGCTCCAGAACGAAACGTCCATGAATAGTGGGCGTTTTTTATTTGGCCGCCGTGCCCACTAAGTCTACTTTTGCACCGGGGTGTGACCGCGCCCGCTTAGTCTAATTTTGCACCGTTGGCGCGTTTACAGAATCATCTGCCTAAGGCGTTAATTCTTTGATTAAGAAGCGGTATGTTCGCAAGCGTGGCTCAGGAAGGGGAACGCGTTATCAAATGGCCTGATCGCGAATCCCGATCTATAAAGGTCGGGAGACCACTCCAGAAAACCAATTTCAGTTGACCGATTGCAATTGAGTTGCCATTGCAGTTAGAACTGTCGGATGAGATAGAGACAACTATACCAAACCTGTACCCTTATTTTTACACTTTATTCTATTTCGTATCTGTCAATATGACCTTTTCTTCGGTATGCTGTGCATATAGTATCGTTACATTATCCAAGGAACCATACAAAATACACGTGTCTGCGGGGATTTGCCCGGAAATGCGTGTCGACACAGCGTAAGTTTGATGCGAGAGGAAAAGCCTTATGAAAAAGTATAGATCAACAGCGTTACTGCTTATCGTCGCCTTGCTCTTGACGACGATTGTTACCGGGTGCAGCGCAGAGAAATCTCTGTTCGGATTTTATGGAGACATTGTAAAAGCTTGGCAAAAGAATTATAACCGAACCTCCCCGGGCGAACTCACTATTTATGTCGAGCGTGGTGGAATTGACGAGCCGGCGCGGACGATAACC
>JAAZIX010000219.1 GCA_012800655.1 Clostridiaceae bacterium
AGGACAATAAGGATCGTGAATGGGCTCTCATCGGTCTGGAAGATCTGCGCACCGCTTTCTGTCGGAAAGAGAATATCGCCTACCAGAGTAATTTGCGCCGGGGCATTCCCCGGAACTACGAATATATAGATACTTTACTGAAAATCGAGCAGCAGCTCGAGCTTTGCCGAGAGCAGAATATACCACCCGAACGGCGTATTGTTCTGCAACATAATCCGGATCTCATCCTCAGCCTGCCTCAGGGTGAAGTCGGCTACTTTCTAAGCGGTCATTTTCACGGCGGTCAGGTCTGGCTTCCTTTCGGCCTGGAATATACTTTTCTGCGGCAGGAGCGTCTCTGTAAAATGGGGATAACGCGGGGCGTTTTCCGCTGGGGCAAAATCCGTGGCTATATTTCTCGCGGACTCGGTTGCGTTTCCCTGCCGATTCGTCTCGGTTCCCGTCCGGAAATAGCTGTTTTGGAATTGACAAGCGTCGATACTTAAAGTAGAATATGACAACATTCCGATGCCGGTGTGTCGGAACTGGCAGACGACCGCGACTCAAAATCGCGTGCCTGAAGGGGCGTGTGGGTTCGATCCCCACCACCGGCACCACATATTTTGTCCGATTTTCGTGATTTTGCGAGTGTAATTTTTACCGGAATTACCGATAATAATATTGAAAGAAAGGGGTACTTTGTATGGCAGTAGTACATGAAGCCGGAGAAATGTATTTGGAAACGATTTTGGTTCTCAGCCGAGAGACGGATGCGGTTCGTTCCATTGACGTAGCCAACAGAATGGGATATTCCCGCCCCACCATCAGTGTGATGATGAAGAAATTCCGTCGTGACGGACTCATTACAATGAACGAGGCGGGGCACATTACTTTGACCGATTCGGGACGTAAAATTGCCGAGCGCGTTTATGAGCGTCATGAGGTCATCGCCAAATTTCTGCGCTCGATCGGCGTGGGGCGCGAACAGGCCTACGAAGATGCCTGTTTAATGGAGCATGACATAAGCGACGAGAGCTTTGCCGCCTTAAAAGAACATATGCGCGGAATCGACGCTTAGGCCTAGCCGCACTCCTCTATCCGTAAAGCTGTTTAAGCGTCGCGACAACGCTGTCCGCCATATCATATCCGACCGAAACATCCATCATGCTGTTCCAGACTTCGTAGCCGCCCATTTCCGCCTCATCACGGGTCACACAATAACCCGGCAGAGAACCGTTGGACAAAGTGAGAACAAAAGTGTCCTCAAAAGGCGAGCGTTCCTTGATATCCAGACCGAATTCCATAAAGATCTCACCCGGGAGGAAAACATACGCCGCATCATTGATCAATGTAATTTGGAATGTATATGGAACGTTGACAGTCAGATGAGCGTCCATTTCGCCGGCGGCATACAAACGCGCATAACGCACGCCTTGCTCCGCTCCCAGAACCCAGAGATTGGCAGTCTGTGTCTCGGTATACGAACCGCCGGCATCAATGATTTCCTGTTCGCGACGGCGACATTCCGCTAGGCGGCGCTCGGCACCGGGCAGATCACTGAAGTCCTTTAGTTTGACATTGATCGGCACCATAACATTTTTCAGTTCAACCGTATCCGTGTAGCTGAGTCGCGGAATCACTTCCATAATTCCCTCCGAAAGCAGGTCGGCGAAGCGCTTAGCTTCGGCAAAAGTCTGCCCGGTACGGAAATAGCGGGAACTCTGATCGCCCGACGTTCCCTGTCCGAACATAAATACAGCCGAGGGGAATTTCTCCGCGAAATATACTCGCATTGCACCCGGATAATCCGCGCTGACCAGCTTGCTCTCCGCGTGCAGGAAAGTCGGGTGCATCGAATAAGCGACATAGATGGCACGCAACTGTCCCGACAAGTCACGCACCAGAAGAATCGGCATTTCCGGATCGGCCGGTCCATTTTCCGGATCGCGGCGATTGCCCTTGATTCCGTGTTCTTTACCGCGATAGGCCTTGCCCTGGGCAATTTCCGCCGGGAAAATGTTCGCCAACGCCTCGAGTCCCAGATCAGCGCACTTGTTTAACAACCAGGAAACATAATCCTCATCCGCCGGCCCGACATAAGATTCCTTGTCTTCGCTGGCACGGAAACCGCCTCTGGTTATCGGTGCACTATGCGTATGAGAACAAGTAACGTTAATCTGCTCCGGGCGCAACCCGATATCACTCCCGGCAATGATGGCTTGCTTAATTTTATCGACCTGCGTTCTTGTAAAATTAAGTAAGTCGGACGACATTATCAGAGTCTGCTTGCCGCTACGCTCATCCTTCAGATATAGCCAAGTAGCGTAGAGAGGATCATGAATCCCCGTGTTCAGACGCTCATAATGAGGATAGCCGCCTAATTGAATCCCCTGGGGCGGCGATATCTCGCCGATAGATGTTCCTGCTAGTATTTTACTCATATTTAACCTCCTGCGGTTTCATACCATTACTGTAGCACTATTTGGCGGAAAGGAAAAGCAAATCGGTTTTTGTTGAAAGATAGCAGAAGAGCCCGGTGCTTAAATATTGGCGCCGGGCTCTTGACATCAGGTACTTCTTTTGTCCGATAAAATCTCTTAGCCGTCGATCTTCTGCAACGTCGCCACAACGCTGTCCGCCATATCATATCCGACCGAAACATCCATCATACTCTGCCAGACTTCGTAGCCGCCCGCCTCCGCTTCCTCCCGAGTCACGCAGTAACCTGGCAAAGAGCCGTTGGACAAAGTGAAAACAAAGGTATCCTCAAAAGGCGAACGTTCCTTGATATCCAGGCTGAATTCCATGAATATCTCGCCCGGAAGGAAGACGTATGCCGCATCATTGATCATGGTAATTTGGAATGTATAGGGAACATGGTCAGCGAGATAAGAATCCAGCTCACCGGCGGCATACAGACGCGCATAGCGCACACCGTGTTCCGCACCCAGAACCCAGAGGTTCGCGGTCTGCGTCTCGGTATACGAACCGCCGGACGCAATTGCCTCCTGCTCACGCTTAAGACATTCTTCCAAGCGCTTCTGCGCTCCGGGCAGATCGCTGAAGTCTTTTAGCTTAACATTGATCGGTACCACAATATTTTTCAGTTCAACCGTATCCGTGTAGCTGAGTTGCGGAATCATTTCCATAATTCCTTCCGAAAGCAGAATGCCAAAGCGCTTCGCTTCGTCAAAAGTCTGCCCTGTGCGGAAATAACGGGAACTCTGGTCGCCGGAAGCACCCTGTCCGAACATAAATACGGCCGAGGGGAATTTTTCCGCAAAATATGCCCGCATCGCGCCGGGATAGTCCGCACTGACCAGCTTACTCTCGGCATGCAGGAAAGTCGGATGCATCGAATAGGCAACATGGATGGCGCGCAGCTGCCCCGTCAAGTCACGTACCAGAAGAATCGGCATTTCCGGATCGGCCGGTCCGTTCTCCGGATCGCGACGATTGCCCTTGATTCCGTGTTCTTTGCCGCGATAGGCTTTACCCTGTGCAATTTCCGCCGGGAAAGTGTTTGCCAGCGCTTCTAGGCCCAGTTCCGCACACTTGTTTAACAGCCAGGCGACATACTCCTCGTCAACCGGCTCGACATAGGACTCATCATCTCCGCTGGCACGGTTACCGCCGATGGTCGTTGGGGCACTGTGCGTATGAGAACAGGTAACGTTAATCTGTTCCGGGCGCAGACCAATATTGCTCCCGGCAATGATGGCCTGCTTAATTTTATCGACCTGCGTTCTTGTAAAATTCAGCAAGTCGGACGACATAAGCAGCGTCTGCTCGCCGCTACGCTCATCCTTCAGATATAGCCAAGTAGCGTAAAGAGGGTCGTGGATTCCCGTATTTAAACGCTCGTAGTGGGGGTATCCGGCTAATTGAATCCCCTTGGGCGGTGATACCTCACCGATAGATATTCCCGCTAATATTTTACTCATAGTTAACCTCCTGCAGTTTTTATGCTATCATTATAGCACTACTTCGTGGAGAGAAGGAGCAGATGAGTAACATTTGGCATGATGTCGACCCGGAACTGATTACTCCGGAGAAATTTGTCGGTGTTGTTGAAATTCCGGCTTACAGCAAAAAGAAGTATGAGCTGGATAAGCGCACCGGCCTTTTGCGGCTGGATCGTATTTTGTATACGTCCACGCATTACCCGGCCAATTACGGATTTATTCCGCGCACCTATGCCGCCGACGGTGATCCTCTCGACGTGCTGATCATCTGTTCCGAGATCCTCGACCCGATGGTGATGATTGAACTCTATCCCATAGGGGTCATACGCATGATGGACGATGATGAGGTTGATGATAAGATCATTGCCATCCCGACTCATGATCCGACCTGGAACTTCTACAACAATTTGTCCGAGCTGCCGCCCCATGTTATACACGAGATTGAGCACTTTTTCGAAGTTTATAAGACACTCGAGCATAAACACTCCGCCATCAATGCGACACTGGGTCGCGATGAGGCACTGACTGTTATTCAGACATGCATTGACCGCTACAAAGTTCATTTCTGCGGCATGCGAATGCCGAACGGCTGATTTCAAACTTTCGACAATTGAACCTTTTTTGCTGTACCCCACACAAGGGGTAGCTGTATATGGGAATAGGCGTTACAGTACCCGAAATACAGGAGGGTAAGATGAACAAACAAGATAATATTATTCTAAAGGTTGAAAATCTCAGCAAGGTTTTCGCCATCAAGCCGGAGCCGATCGAGGCACTGACGGATATCAACCTGGAAATCTACGCCGGGGAGATCTTCGGAATAATCGGGCTCTCCGGCGCAGGCAAAAGCACCTTGATTCGTTGCCTAAACCTCCTGGAAAAGCCGACCTCCGGACGGGTATTCTTCAAGGGACGCGATTTGAGTAGTCTGCCCAAGTCCGAGCTGCTTGAACTACGCCAATCAATGGGAATGATTTTTCAGAGTTTTAATCTCTTTCAGCAACGTTCCGCCATCGAAAATATCTGCTACCCGCTGGAAATCGCCAAAGTTCCCCGCGAACAGCGCCTGGCTCGCGCCCGCGAACTGCTGGAGCTGGTCGGCCTGCCCGATCGGGAAACAGCCACTCCTTCCGAACTTTCCGGCGGTCAGCAACAGCGTGTCGCCATTGCCCGCGCCCTCGCCACCTCCCCCTCCGTTCTGCTCTGCGACGAGGCGACCAGTGCCCTTGATCCCTCCACAACCGATTCAATCCTCGCCCTGCTCAAGCAGATTAACCGTGATCTCGGCGTCACCATTGTCCTGATCACCCACGAAATGTCCGTCGTTGAGCGCATTTGCGACCGCGTTGCCGTCATCGATCGTAGCCGCATTGTCGAAGTCGGCAGTGTGACGGATCTCTTCGTCCACCCGCAAAGTGCGATCGCCCGTCAATTGGTCTTCCCCGGCGGTGAGTTGGTCGAACGCCTGACCGGTGACGCGGCTCTGCGCATCGTCTTCGACGGAGAATCATCTTTCGAACCCGTTCTGGCCAATATGGTTTTGGCCTGTCAGGCACCGGTCAATATTCTCTCGGCCGACAGCAAAAATATCGAAGGTCGAGCCTACGGGCAGATGCTAATTCAACTACCCGACGACCCGGCCGCCCAACGACGGATTCGCGAATATCTGAATTCACGCAAAATAACCTTTACGGAGGAAATTTGGAATGACAACGCTTGAGCTTTTACAACTTCTGGGTCAGGGTCTCCTGGAGACCTTATACATGACCCTGATATCGACTTTTTTGTCCTATCTGATCGGACTGCCGCTGGGCATGATTCTGACCGTCACGGATAAGAAAGGTCTGCGTCCCAACCGCGCGATCAATCTCGCCCTCGGCTTTGTCATCAATATGTTGCGCTCGGTTCCCTTCCTGATCCTCGCCGTGGCTATCATTCCCTTCACCCGCTGGATCGTCGGAACTTCGATCGGTTCAACGGCCACCATCGTGCCACTGGTCGTCGCCGCCGCGCCTTATGTAGCCCGTATGATCGAATCTTCATTGCGTGAGGTCGATGCCGGCGTCATCGAGGCGGCCCGTTCCATGGGCAGTAGCGATCGTCAGGTATTGTTCAAGGTCATGGTTCCGGAGGCCAAGCCCTCTCTGTTGGTCGGCGCAACCATTGCGACCACAACCATACTAGGCTATTCCGCGATGGCGGGTTTTATGGCAGGTGGCGGACTCGGTACCATCGCCATCAACTACGGCTATCACCGCTATAACACGGAGATCATGCTGTACACCGTCGCCCTCTTGATCATTGTCGTTCAGGTCATGCAGGAGGCCGGTCTGCACCTTACGCGTCGTCTGGATCGCCGCCGCCGCGCCGAATAAAGATGTCAATAAATCTAGAAAATAGATTTTAAATAGAGAAAGGAAAATAGAAGTGAAAAAAGCAAGTATCAAAACAGTCGCTCTGCTGCTCATACTGGCCCTCGGGCTCGTCCTGTGTGCCGGTTGTGCTCAGAAAGCGGACAACAAAACCCTGCGCGTCGGCGCTTCGGTTGCGCCGCATGCCGAGATCCTCAAGGCGGCCGTCCCGCTGATGGAAGCTAAAGGCTTCAAGTTGGAGATTAAGGAGTTCAACGACTACGTAATGCCGAATACGGAGGTTGAGGCCGGTAACCTGGAGGCCAACTACTTCCAGCACACACCTTATCTCCTCAACTTCAACAAAGCCAACAATACCAACCTCGTCGGGGTAGCGAAGATTCACTACGAGCCTTTCGCCATCTACGCCGGCAAAACCGCCTCCTTGGACGATCTCAAGGATGGAGCGACCATCGCCGTACCTAACGACGACTCCAACGAAGCCCGCGCTCTCATGCTCCTTGAGGCCGCCGGACTGATTAAACTCAAGCCACTGGACGGTTTCTCGGCCACAATCAACGATATCGCCGAGAATCCGCATAATTACAAAATCGAAGAGCTCGAAGCGGCTCAACTGCCTCGTTCCCTGGCCGATGTCGACCTGGCGGTAATCAACGGTAACTATGCTTTAAGCTCCGGCATCGATATTGAAAAGCTGGCTCTGAAGTATGAGGATGCCGCTTCCAAGGCAACCGATGAGTACGCTAACGTAATCGCGGTTAAGGCCGGCAATGAGAAGGATCCGCGCATTTTGGCGCTCGTCGAAGTGTTGCAAAGCAAGGAAATCCGTGAATTCATCCGGGAAAAATACGGATCCGCCGTTGTCGCCGTAACCGGCAAGTAATCGCCGGCGGAATATTCGGCAATCACAAATAACGGAGCCGCCCCGATCGGGGCGGCTCTATGCTAGAATAAGGGCAATTGCAAAGGAGGCAAAATCTATGTTCATAAGTGTCATTGTTCCTGCCTATAACGCAGAGAAATGGTTACATGAATGTATCGACTCCCTACTCAATCAGAAATATCCCGCCGATCGCTACGAAATCATCGCAGTCAACGACGGCTCCCGGGATGATTCGGGGGCAATTCTCGACGAATATGCCCGCCGCGATCCGCGTGTGCGCCCGATACATCAGGAAAATCAGGGCCTGGGCGGGGCGCGCAACAGCGGTATTGCCGCCGCCGTCGGTGAATATTTTGCCTTCGTCGACAGCGATGACCGGGTAACCCCCGACTTTCTGTCAGCCTTTGCCGACGCCGCCCGATCGGTTCCTGGCCATGCCGACATGGTTATTGCCAACTTTGCCCCGCTTGTGAACAACAAACTTCTCCATCCCCAGCCGAATTACGGATCCGAATGGCGGAATCGTCCGCTCAATACCGAACATCATCCGGAACTGTTGCTTTTTCCCCCGGCAGCCTGGTTGAGGCTATACAGACGAGATTTGTTCGCGGAAACGGGCCTGCGTTTTACACCCCGCAGCTGGTTTGAGGACCTGCATCTGATTCCCCGCCTGACCGTTCTGGCACGCAATATCGTTTACATACCTGCCGTGACCTATCATTACCGCCGCAATCCGGAGTCGATAATGAACAGCGCCCGTCTGGCGCGCAATGTCGAGATGATTCAGGTGCTTGAGGAATTGCTGGACTGGTTTAAGGCCAGGCGGGAAGAAAATGAATTCCATTCGGAACTGGAATTTTTGGTTATTTTCAATGCCTTTGTTACCAGTAGTGTGCGCATAGCGCGGCAGGATCCGCACCATCCCCTGCTCAGCGACCTGTACGCGTTTACCGAGCGGAATTTCCCAAATTTCCGGAGCAATTCTTACCTGAAGGATAAGCGTTTCAGTTCGCGGGGCTTTCGCCTGTCCTTTAATCTGATCGAACGCCGCCGTTACGGATTACTGCGCAATCTCTTCCGGCTCCGGGGGCTTTTCGGGAACTGAACTTTCCGGAACCGGCTCGGTGTTCTCCGGTACGGGTTCGACATAATTCAAGATCGCCACAAAAACCAAAGCAATCAGCTGGCTGACCGCCGGCGAGACAAGGGCGTGTCCGGAGAAGGACGCCGCGGCCAGAGAGACCAGTAAAGCGTAGCCGAGCGTCA
>JAAZIX010000019.1 GCA_012800655.1 Clostridiaceae bacterium
AGATGATGAAATTAGGCTGAATTCCCATCTGCTGTAGCTCTTTGACCGAGTGCTGAGTCGGCTTTGTCTTGAGTTCACCGCTCCAGCTCAAATACGGCACCAAAGTAACGTGCATATAGAGACAGTCTCTGCGACCCAATTCAAAGCGAATCTGGCGGATTGCCTCGATAAAGGGCTGACCTTCAATATCGCCAACCGTGCCTCCGACCTCGATAATCGCCACATCGGCGTTCTCTCCGGCCAGGAAAATGCGGTTCTTTATTTCGTTGGTAATATGCGGAATGACCTGAACCGTGCCGCCGTTATAGTCGCCGCGCCGTTCCTTGGTCAGAACCGTCTGATAAATCTGACCCGAACTGACACTGCAACGCCGTGACAGGTTCTCGTCGATGAAACGCTCGTAATGTCCCAGGTCCAGATCCGTCTCCGCTCCGTCATCGGTCACGAAGACCTCGCCGTGCTGATAGGGATTCATCGTTCCCGGATCATAATTCAGATACGGGTCGAACTTTTGCATAACGACCTTATAACCGCGCGACTTCAGCAGCTTACCCAAAGAAGCGGCGGTAATGCCTTTTCCCAAAGAGGAAACCACTCCGCCGGTCACGAAAATATATTTTGCCATGCAGTCTGCCCTTTCCGCTTATGCCATATCGAATGTTTTCGACACACCGCTCCAAAGTATAAAGGAAAGCTTCGCGCAGTTCAAATCGGAATTCCGACGGGTTGCCACAAAAATGTCGTTGACACCCAAAAACCGTCGCTGAAACCAAAAACTGTCACCGGCACCAAAAAGCTTCCGTTAGCCTTTGCTACCAGTTGGTCTTTTCGGCAACTTTGCAACTAACGTCCCCGTTGTCAGTACCACCAGCTTTACGAGTCTGTCGAAGCTGTTCGTTTGCCCAAATCACTGGCAAAAACCCCGGAAAAGCACAATTGGTCTCTTCTACCCTGGCTTCTTTAGGCAATTTTGTAAGTATTGCGACTACGCCGACTTCTCCAACAGGCTCTGTCGGGACGCAACCTGTAAAATTGCCGAAACTCAATTGCCGGAAACGAGCTTGCCAAGCTTGACTATCTGTTCGTAGTATTGTCCGGCTGACTCATCGTCCGGCGTAAGCGGGTTGTAGATTGTCGTAAGGATCGGCGGATGCGCCCAACATTCATTTCCGGCCGCATCTTGATACTCAATCAAAAGGCTCGTGACGTATTGCGCAAAATCTCGTTCCTTACTCTTTTCCTTGCACGTAGAATCAAACTTTGCATTCAATGAAATATGACTGCCAGTCGGCTGTATGGCTGACGAAATATTCCCGGGTTTTAGTATTTCTCCGGAAGCCCCATTATCAATCTCAACGAGCCGTAGAGAATTATTAGTAATCACGATGTTTTTTAATACTATTTTATTTGTTATAGTCACTTCCAGGGGAAACACATGCATATCTGCAGGCAGTTTTAGCGGAGTGCCGTTAAAAACAATGTCCTCATCCGATCGATTCTCGGGTGCCTTTTCCAGAACTATCCGCTGAGGCTTGACATTAATATAGTCCTGTTCACCATACAAAATATGGATGTTTTCGACTTCAACATCTGCGGTCCCTATCGGATCAACGGCATCTACCTCTAATACTATATTGTAGAATTGATACCCATCTTTTGAGTATTCACTTTTTTCCAACCACGGGCGACAAACTGCCGAGCCGTTTTTATACTCCACATTTATGCGGGGTGCGGACTTCGCGTCATCAATAAGCGACAGTCGAGTCATCAGCGGAACAACCAAGCGAACCGCAGACTTCGCATCTAAAATTCTGACTCTTGCGTCGTACAACTCCGGACCAAAAAAGTCAGGCAAGTGTGTCTTATCCGGCATTTTGTTGCAACCGGCAAGTAGACAATATGCACTTAAGCTAAGCGCTAACAACAGTATAGTTGCCACTATTTTCTTTCGTACCACAAAAACATCCTCCATAAATGTTTGAGCTTTTGTATCATCATTACAGATCCTCACGCAGTTCAAATCTAATTCTAACGTGACGACATTAAATCTCCGCCCGTTCGGCTACTCGGAACAGCTCCCGCAACTTCTCCGCTGAACGTCGCAGAGTTTGCGCCGCGCCGCGGAAGGAAATATACGGCACATTGCCGGAGCTTAGCTGCAGTTGCCGCTCGTAGCCCGGCAGACTGAGTAGCCGCATCAGGCGCTCAATCGGTGACAAATCTACAGCTTTTTCACCGACCGCTCTGGAATCATCTGCCCGTGTACCGCCTGCACGGAAGAATTCCGCAGATAGTCGCAAAATCAGATCCTGTCCCTGCGCGTCGATGCGCTCCACGCCGAAACCGCTCGCCCGCTTTTGGACATACGATATATCGGCCAGCACCTGTGCTTCGCCCGGCAAGTCGCCGTAACGATCGGTAAGTTCACCCCAGACATCATCGTAGGTCGCGCTGTCCTCAATGGTTGCCAGACGGCGATACATATCGATGCGCTGAGCCGGGTCGGGAATATATTCGGGCGGCAATGAGGCGTCGAGCGGCAGATTTATCAAGGTGCGGAGAGGCTCTTTGCGTTCCACCACCGTCAAAACGGCCGATTCCGGCGGCACTTCCGTGTAGCCGCCCGTATCTCCCGCCGCTTCCCGGCGCTCGGCACGCAACACGTGATCGGCGGTCTGCTTGGCCAGCCCGACTTCTTCGTCGAGCATTCGGTAATACAGATCGTAACCGACCGCCTCCATCTGGCCGTGCTGCTCGGCGCCGAGAATATTACCCGCCCCGCGCACTTCCAGATCGCGCAAAGCCACGCGGAAGCCCGCGCCCAGTTCCGTATAATCCCGGATCGCCGCCAGGCGTTTATTGGAATCCTCGGTCAGGATTTTATCCGGACGATAGGTCAGATAGGCCCAGGCCTGGCGACTGGAGCGCCCCACCCGACCGCGCAATTGATATAGTTG
>JAAZIX010000020.1 GCA_012800655.1 Clostridiaceae bacterium
CTCCTGAACCCGCGGCTGGGTCAGTAGTGAACGATAATTAAAGCGCCGCGTGCCGAAATCCGCCGCCCCGCTACGATCAACCGGGTGAACGGAATCGTCGCCAACATATCCGTCGGTGTTGTAGTATTCAATCGGATCATAGCCCGACTCATTGATCGGATCCTCCGGCTGCATAAACAGAAAATAACCCGGAATCGGGCGCATGCTACGTCTGACGGCATGTCGCCAAGCACGAAAGGCCGGGCATATCGCTGCAAAAGCCAACGCCGCCATCAGCAGCAAAAACGCGTAGCGAACCAAATATGCTATTTGTACAGCCGGCACGTTTTCCTCCTGTTCACAATCCACCCCCGCTCACCGAGGATTTCCCAACCTAGAGGCAGGTCATACTTCGGGCAAGGATACCACATTTCCGGGGTTTAGGTCGAGAGGGCAAAAGTCGATCTGGTCAGCCGCCACATTGATGTAACGGATCCCGTTTTGGAAACCGGACGGGGCACGATCGACACCGGCCTTGCCGTGCAAATGACCGTAAATACAAATATCAACAGCATAACGCTGCAAAAGTGCGGTCAACTCGTTCTCGGGTGCGCGGGCGGAGGCGGGCGGAAAATGCAGGGCGCAAATCAACGGCTCTCCCGGCTCGCGTTTAACCTCTTGCAACGACAATTCCAGGCGAATTAGCTCGCGTGCCCAGATCTTGGCATCGTTTTCTCCGAATTCGCTGTCTCCGGGCAGAAGCCAGCCGCGACTGCCGGCGAGCCAGCAACGTCCTTCCGTACCCAACGGCAGGACATAGGCATTGTTCCGTAAAAAGCGTAGGCTTTTCAAGCCGCGTTCTCGAGCTTCGCTCTCCATACGGCTGAGGCTCGTCCACCAATAGTCGTGGTTGCCGCGTCCTATATATTTTGTACCCGGCAGGGCATCCAGGAAGACCAGATCCGGCCAGGCATCTCTCAACGTCATCGCCCAGGAGATATCGCCCGGCATAATCACGCTATCCTCGGCCGCGACGACCGCCCGCCAATTCTCGGCTATCTGCTCGTCGTGATCACGCCAATTGTCGCCAAAAATATCCATGGGCTTCTTCCTCATGAGACTCAAATGCGGATCAGCCAATGCCCATATTTTAGCCATATTCAGACCCTCTTTTTCTCCCCAGTTCTGCTTTCCCGCGTCTCCGGATGGAAATACGCATAAATTTCCGCCGCAACAGCCTTTGTCAATCCGGGAACCGCGGCTATTTCCGCTTCCGAAGCGGCCGCCAGGGCGGCCAGCGAGGAAAAATTCTCCAGCAGAATTTGCCGTCGCTTGGGACCGACACCCGGGATGTCCTCGAGGCGATAGCGCAGATTGCGCGCCCGGCGCAATTTCCCGCTGTAGCGACCGGCCACACGATGGGCCGCATTCTGAATCTGCGTCAGCCAACGCAACAGTTCCTGATTCTCGGAACCGGATAACTCGATAATCTCGGGACTCGCCTCCGACGATTCTGTCGATTCCGACTCGGGCACGACTACCAGACCGCGCGTGCGATGTCGGCTGTCTTTGACCATCCCGGCCAGCGGAATCGTCTCCCCGGCCGCCGCCAGGGCTTCGCGCGCCGCGTTGACATGCCCGATACCGCCGTCAACCAGAATCAAATCCGGGCGGGAGCCGAAATCCGGATCGTCCAGACGCGCCAGGCGGCGCTCCAGAGCGCGGCGCAGAGCGGCGTAGTCGTCCTGTCCGGGCAAATCGGAGAGTTTGAACAGGCGCGACAAATCGCGCTCTTCACTGTCGCCGACGAAGACGGCCATACCGCAGGCGATATCGTCATCGCCTATATTGGATATGTCATAGGCCTCGATCCGTCCGGGCACGGACGGACAACCGACCAGACGGCCCAGCTCGGCGCGCGTCGTCGGCGCTACCGTATATTCCCCGGAGCGTCGTCCTCTTCCGATATGACGTTGCAAAGCCTCGTGCGCCGTGCGCTGAGCCATATCCAACACATGGCGCCGTTCGCCGCGTTGCGGATGGAGCAACTGTACTTTCCGCCGCACCGGCAAAGAATTCAGCAATTCGGTCAGTCCCGCGTGTAATTCTTCATCGAATCTGATCGGAACGGCGATTTCCGGCGGAATCACCGCGGCTTCGGGATAATGCCAGGCAATAAAGGCGCGCAGGCAATTCTGCTCGATCTCCGTCCGCGTCATTGCGCAGTCCGCTCCGGCTTCGTCGGCGGCAGCGGCCTCACCTTCGGCCGCTGCTTCGCCTTCGGTGCCCACTCCGTCGCCGGCTACTGCTTCACCGCCGGCGGATGCTTTTGTCGTCGGTCGATCCGATTCCAAAGCACCTAAATCCATGAAGAATGTCGCCGCCGCGTTAATCCGTCCGGCGCGCACTTCGAGCTTTTGCACACAAAAAGTACGCAGTCCGACCGCCAGCCCGAGCGCATCCATATCGCGCTCGCTGCCCAACACCGCGGTTTGGCGCTCTTCCAGGCGCTCCAAGGCGGCCAGTCGGTCGCGCGCCGCCGCGGCTGCTTCAAAGTCCAGACGTTCTGCCGCCGTCGCGATTTCCTCCCGCAGACGTTGTCGCAATTCGCCGCGTCGTCCGCCCAACACCGCCGCCAACTCCTCCGTCATCGCATAGTAATCCCGTTGCGTGACATAGCCCTGACAGGGTGCCTCGCACAGACCCATGTCATAGCGCAGACACGGCCGCTCTTTGCCGATGTCGCGGGGCAGATTGCGCCTACAGGTGCGCACAGGAAAGATCGAGCGAATACTTTCGAGCGCTCTGTGTATATCGCCGGCCAGATAGGGACCGAAATAACGCGCCCCCTTCTCCAGATCATCCTCGACCCGCCAGGCTCGCTCGACGCGCGGATAGGGCTCGTGCAGAGTCACACGGATATACGGATAGTCGCGATCGTCCTTGAGCAGAATATTGTAAAAAGGCCGTAATCGCTTAATGAAGTTAGCCTCCAGAATAAGCGCTTCCAACTCATTCCGGCAAACCACGAAATCAAAATGCGTTATATGGCCGATCATCGCCAGTACTTTGGCTCCGCCCCGGGGCTGAGCCGCGAAATAGGACTGGAGCCGCCGCCGCAAATTGACGGCTTTGCCGACATAAATCACAGTGTCCGATGCGTCGCGCATTAGATAGACTCCCGGCTGTTCCGGCACGGAACTCACCTCCGGGGTCGTCGGCACTTTAATCAATTGAACATCCGCTATATCCATAATAAAAAGCAGGTTCCAGTCTATCCGCGACCGAAACCTGCGTCAACCTTTGCCGCCATGAGAACGGCGTTTCCGATTAGCCGATCACCGTGAAATTCGGCGACCTCATCCGATCAGCCGCCCCGACTAGAGTACCGGGTCGGCAAGATACGCCGTAATCGTATCCAAAGCTTCCTGCTCATCGTCTCCCTCGGCGGAGACCTCCAACGTCATTCCGTCCTCGATACCGAGCGACATCACTCCGAGCAGACTCTTGGCATTGGCTCTGCGATCGCCGCCCAGCAACCAGATGTTCGAGCGAAAACCGGAGGCCTTCTGAATCAGAACAGCGATTGCCTTCATGTGCAACGCTTCCTCGCATTTAAATACTACCGACTTCTTGATCATAAATAACCTCTCACTCTTCAATCAGCCTCGTTGCGTAAGTAAGTTCGGCAACGAGATTTCCCCTATTGAGCTTTAGTATAAGTCGACGACGAGAAGATTGTCAAGAGAAC
>JAAZIX010000220.1 GCA_012800655.1 Clostridiaceae bacterium
GGGAGCTGGTGCACGTAATTGCCGACGCGCATATTTACGATCGGCATATTCCGATTGTCGAAGAGTTACTGGAGCGTTCCGAATATCCGGCACCGCAATTTGTCTTAAATCCCGAGGTTGAAGACTTTTATGATTTCGTGCCGACGGACGCGCAACTGATTGACTATAAATGCGGTAAGATCGTTCGGGACATCCCCGTGGCGATTTAGCGCACGCTTCAGAGGCGAATATGAGCGATACTATCCGGGAACAAGCTGTCGGGCAGGAGGTCTGTCCGTGTCACTGTTGTCAATTCCGCGGTTTAACCGCGGTGGCGGCTGTCGATGCCAATTGGGCAATCGGCAGGGATGAGGAGTTGTTGTTCCGTACCCGACCGGATATGCGCCACTTTCAACAGATTACGACCGGACACACTCTGATTATCGGACGGAAAACATTGTCGACGTTGCCGCGGGGTCTGCCTCTGGCGAATCGCTATACGCTGATTTTATCGCACAATCCCGACCTCGCTACCGAGTTGACGAGTAAAGCCGAGGCGGCGATAGCGGAAGGGCGGGAAAAAGGGATAAATGTCGCGGCGGGGAATTTCTCCGTCTGCGGCGATACCGAAAGTCTCAAGGCCGAGGTCGCCGTTTTGCAGGCCATGGGCGAGGCAGTCTTCGTTTGCGGGGGAGCTTCGGTCTACCGTTTGCTGTTGCCTTACTGCCACGAAGCGATTATTACGCATTATCACCATGCGGTGCCCGATGCCGACGCCTTTTTCCCGGATCTGGCTCGTCTGCGCCACTGGCGCTTGACGGAAAACCTTGGCGAAGCTGAGGGGAAGCATGAAAGCAGTGTCGTAAGGATGTCATTTCATCGCTACACAAACACTCATCCGCTTATGCTTTTTTGATTCGACCGAAAAATGAATAGGAATGAACTGACAATTGATCCGCGGCAAATTCCGGAACAGGTTACCCGTCTGATCACGGAATTGGTTGAGGCCGGGTATCCTACCTATTTGGTTGGCGGCTCTCTGCGCGACATTTTGTTGGGGCGTCCGGCGCATGACTTCGATCTGGCGACCGCGGCGCTTCCGGAGGAGGTAAGGCGCGTTTTGAGCGCTTATTCGATTTATCCGACCGGCCTGAAGCACGGCACGGTGACGGTGGCGGCGGATAATTTGCCTATTGAGGTGACGACCTTCCGTTCCGAAGGCACCTATACGGATCGACGTCGGCCGGATGAGGTGCGCTTTGAGCGGACCTTTGCCGCCGACGCGGCGCGACGCGATTTCACGATCAACGCGATCGCCTACAATCAATATGAGGGGTTGTTGGATCCGACCGGCGGCTATGCGGATTTGCGTCGCGGCGTGATTCGCGCGGTCGGTGAACCGCGGCAACGCTTTGCCGAAGACGCCCTGCGTATACTGCGTGCCCTGCGCCTGGCGGCGGAGTTGGATTTCACTATTGAAGCGGAGACCATGGCCGCAATACGGGAAGCGGCTCCGACGCTGAGTTGTATTTCGGCGGAGCGCAAGGCGCAGGAATTTCGTCGTTTTCTGGTCTGTGAGCCCCGAGTCTTGCGTCGCCTGTGGCCGGAGAGCCGTTCGGTATGGGGAGAGGTGTTGACGCCGATCGGGGCGGTGTCTCCGGAGTGGTGGGAGTCGATTACCGCCGCTTTTGCCGAAATAGGCGGAGACTTTATCGCCCGCCTGGCTGTTCTGCTGATTTCGATCGGCATAAGCAGTGATGCCGAGGATGCGGCGACGCTACGTCGGCAACTGATCCTGTCGAATAATGAATGGCTATGGCTGAAAAGTCTGCTCGAAGCGCATAATGAGGAATATCCGGCTTCACGATATGAGTTGAAATTACTGGTCGCCGAATACGGCTATAAGCTTTTACGGGAATGGATGCGAATCGAGTCGGCTATGGTTGCGGCGTTCGGCGGTAGCGCGAGGTCCCGGGCGGAGGGACAGCCGGCTTGGAAAGAACTGTCGCGGCGGCTGGACGAACTGGAAGAGGCGGGTGAATGTTGCACTGTGGCGCAACTCGAGCTGACCGGTCTGGATCTAATCGAATTGGGGATGAAGCCGGGCGAGGCGTTAGGACGTTGTTTGGAAGAGGTTCTGGAAGCGGTGATACGCGAGGAGATTCCGAATGAGAAGGCCGCTTTGCGGCGCTGGGCGAAAGAGCGCTGCCGCGGATTGTGCTAAGATTTATCTGTATAAATCAGTTTGACGGAGGTTGAAAATGAAAAAGCATAATGTCTTGTTTTTACTGGCGGACGGTTTCGAAGAGATTGAGGCGCTGGCCACTTTGGATGCCTGTCGCCGCGCCGAATTGGACTGCGTGACGGCCTCGATTATGCCGACGAATATAGTTCGGGGGGCGCACGGAATCTGTGTGACGAGTGATGCGAATTTGGCTGATGAGCAGGTCGCCGCGACAGAATGGGCGTTGATTGTGCTTCCGGGCGGGATGCCGGGATCGACGAATCTGCGCGATGACGAGCGGGTGATCGAACTGTTGCGGAAGACGGCAGCGGCGGGGAAATATATCGCGGCAATCTGCGCGGCGCCGATTGTCCTGGCTCGCGCCGGTCTGATTGAGGGAAAGCGCCTGACTTCCTACCCCGGATTCGCCGAACAGCTGCCGGGCGCGATTTACGTCGAGGACGCGGTTTGCCAAGACGGTCGCCTGATTACGGCGCGCGGACCGGCACTGGCTCTGCCTTTCGCGTTTAAGATCATCGAGGTTCTGCGCGGCAAAAACGTCGCCGACGAAGTGGCGGCGGGCATGCTCTGGCCTCTGCTCGGCAAAGCTTAGTTCAGTCGCGGGTTGTTTGGCGGGGATAGCAGTCCGTAGGCGTTTTCGCAACCTAATCAGCCTAAAAGGATATCCATTACCATCATAATGACGAAGCCGATCATCAGCCCCCAGGTCGCGACGCGCTGGTGGTTGTTGGCGTGCGTCTCGGGAATGATTTCGTCGGAGATCACGAAGAGCATCGCGCCGCCGGCAAAGGCCAGGGCGAAGGGGAGCAACGGGTTGAAAAGTCCGACAAGAAAATAGCCGAGGACGGCCGCTATCGGCTCGACGAGCCCGGTCAAAGCCGCGA
>JAAZIX010000221.1 GCA_012800655.1 Clostridiaceae bacterium
CGGATGTATCGCGAACTTTCGCCCGAGACCGGCGAATTCTTCGCGGTGATGGCGGAGCGAGAGTTGATGAGCCTTACGGCGACCGAGGGGAAGCGCGGCGGCGGGTTCTGCTGTTCTTTCGATACGCTCGGATTGCCGGCGATTTTCGCGAACTTTAACGGCACGCGGGATGATGTCGAGACGCTGACTCATGAGGTCGGACACGCTTTTCAGTATTGGATGTCGCGCGATATTTTCCCGGCGGGGAATCGTTGGCCGTCAATGGAGTCGGCGGAGATTCACTCGATGAGCATGGAGTTTATCACCTGGCCGTGGATGGAGAGCTTCTTCGGCGAACAGACGGGACTGTTTAAGTTCCTGCATCTGTCGGGTGCGGTGCAATTCCTGCCTTACGGCGTGCTGGTCGATCACTTCCAGCATGAGATTTACGAGCGTCCGGATTTGAGCCCGGCCGAGCGGCGCGGGGTCTGGCGCGAACTGGAACGGATGTATCTGCCGGCAACGGATTACGCGGATCTGGAGATTCTCGACGGCGGTGCGTACTGGTTCCGCCAGGGACATATTTTCCAGTCGCCTTTCTACTATATCGACTACACGCTGGCGCAGGTCTGCGCGTTACAGTTCTGGCAGAAGATGCGGCTCGACCGCGGGATGGCGTGGCAGGATTATCTGATGCTCTGCCGACAGGGAGGGCGTCTGCCTTTCCGTCAACTGACCGCGATCGGGAATTTGCTCTCGCCGTTTGAAACGAATACGCTGGCGGCGGTGATCGCGCCGATTGCCGATTATCTCGCCGCTATCCCCGATGCCGATCTGTGATCGCTGTTGATACGGACTAGCCGGAGGAGCCCGATGGAGACGATAAGAGTTCCCAAAAATCAGGAGATGAGCTGGGACGCTTTGCGTGCGTCTTATCCGGACTTTGTGTTCCGCGCCACGAATGTGACCTGGACGGAACAGGAACTGATTCTGGAGTGGCATTTCGTTGTGCCGGGCTTGACGGAGTTCCGTCCGACCCTGCGCCTGCCGCGCGCTGGTATGTGCTTCGGGCCGGATTCCGTGCCGGAGGAACAGGCGGCGATTTACGAACTGGCCGTGGCCGTCGGGATGGTGGAACTGATCAGCTACTGGAAAGCGACAGCTTCGCCGCGAGTACATCTGCCGCTGCATATCCCCGCGGTTGGGGAGGAACTCGATTTTTGGCTCAACCTTTACCGCGACGGTATGGGCGAGTACTTTTATCTCAACAATATTCCGGTTTACGGTTTGAGTTTTATGGAACCGACGGCCTTGGCGGAGGAGCCCGCGACGGTGGATGTCGCTGTGACACGGAGTGTTGTTGAAGCCGGCGATGCCGCTGTGGAGCCGGATATCGGTGTGGCGCGAGACATAGCGGCGGTGCGAAATCGACTGTTATTACCGCTCGGCGGCGGCAAGGATTCCCTGGTTTCGCTGGCGGTCGCGCGGCGCACGGATAAAGAGATCGTGCCTTTCGCCATAAATCCGCAGCCGGCTACGTTGGAAGCGGTCGCGGCGGCGGGCTTTGCGCCGGAGGACTGCGTATTCGTGCGGCGCAGTTTGGATCAGCGCCTCTTGCGCTTGAATGAGCTAGGCTTCCTGAACGGGCATACGCCGTTCTCGGCGCTGGTGGCGCTGACGGCGCGGATGGTCGCCTACCTCTATGGATTGCGCGACATCGCTTTGTCGAATGAGGCCTCCGCGAATGAGCCGACGGTCGATCTGCCGGCCGCCGACGGGCGCCCGATTAATCATCAGTATTCAAAGACATTGGAATTTGAGCAGGCGGTGGCGGGATATTTTATGCGGAACCAGCTGCTCGAGCGGGAAGTGCGCTACTTCAGTCTGCTACGCCCCTATTCGGAGCTGGCGATCGCGCGCGCTTTTACCGAGCTCACGGATTATCACCATATATTCCGTTCCTGCAATCGCGGCAGTAAGAATAATGTTTGGTGCGGACATTGCGCCAAATGTCTATTCGTCAGCCTGATTATGTTGCCGTGGTTGGGACGCGATAAGGTCGCCGCGATGATCGGGCGCGATTTAATCGAAGCGGAGGATATGGTGCCGATTTTGGCCGAGTTACTCGGAGTTACGCCGACCAAGCCGTTCGAATGTGTGGGAACGCGCGTCGAGTGCTATTTGGCTTTGGAACTGACCCGCGCCGAGTACGGGCGTTCGTACGATACCCTGCCGCTTTTGTTGCGTCAGTTCGTGCAATGGCAGGTCAACGGTGAATTGCCGGCCGAATTGTCGGAGCGCACCGTTGAGGAACATTATCAAGAGTTATTGTATACGGCGCATCCGCACCGGGTGCCGGCGGAATATTTTCCGGCGCTTTCGAGCCTGTTCCCGCCGCTGGATCTGGCCGACGTGACCTCCGAACTGCCGGGGTGGCTGAGGGTTTTGCGCGAGCATTTTTACGGCAAATCCGTGGCTTTGCTCGGGCTGGGCCGCGAAGGGAAGAGCAGCCTGAACATTCTGAGTAAATGGCGTCACGATATAGGCTGGGAGCGATTGTTATTGGCAGATAGGGCGCCGCAGGATAAGGACGAGCTTTGCGAATATTACGACTTACAGGCGGAACGCGCGGTCGGTCGGGTCGTGTTTTTCGGCGGCGAAGACTATTGTTTGGCTCTGGACGAGGCGGATATTGTCGTGAAGTCGCCGGGCATCGCGCTTTTGCCCTGGAGCGGCGATCTGTTGCCGAACGGGCGGATGCGGCGCTGGCCGAATTGCGCGATTACCTGCCAGACGGATTTGTTCATGCAGGCGGCCCCGGGCCTGACGGTCGGAGTGAGCGGCACTAAGGGGAAGTCGACGACGACGGCGCTGATTCACGATCTGTTGGCGGCGCAACGCGAGCCGAGCTATCTGCTGGGTAATATTGGAGTGCCGGTTTTTGAGGACTGGACAAATTTAGAGGCGGAAGACGCGGTGGCGCTGGAGTTGTCTTCGCATCAGCTGCAGTTCATGCGCAACGTTCCGTGGATCGCCGTTTTGACGAACCTCTATCCGGAGCATCTCGATCACTATGCGAGCTATGAGGCGTATGTCGACGCCAAGCTGAACTTACTGCGTTATCAGAGCGCGTCCGACGTGGCGATTATTGATTTGGACAATACGGAGCTAGCGCGGCGGGCGGCAAAGCTGGTTCGAGGCGAGGTCATTCTCGTCAGTCACTCGGCGGTTGTGCTGACGGCGGGTATCCGACCGGGAAATTTGGCGGCGCTCGGCTGGCAGGGCAAGGAGCCTCTGGCGACGATTTGGGTCAACAAGCCGCGGGCGGGCGATGCTCTGCACTTGGTTTGGCGTATGACCGGAGATGAGGCGGGCAGAATTGCAACTTCTGCAGACAGCGCTACCGTATTTTCGATGATCCTGCCGAGGGAATCCGAATTACGGCTCGATAATTTGGGCTCGTATCTGCGCGGTGTTCACCACGCCACGGATATGGCTCTCGCCTGGGCGGTGGCGCAGTTGGCGGGACTGCCGGCTTGGCGAACGAAAGAGGTGTTTGCCTCATTCAGAGGGCTGGCGCATCGTACCGAATATTGCGGCGAGTTCGCCGGTCGTCATTTTGTGAACGATTCGATCGCGACGATTCCCGAGGCAACGATTTTGGCTCTGGAGACACTGGCGCCGGTGCATACGCTGATCGCCGGCGGAATGGATCGCGGTCTCGATTTGAGCGCCTTGGCCGATTGCATTGTTGAGCAGGCGGTTCCGGCGGTGATTTTATTGCCGGATACGGGACGGGTTTTGGCTGAATTGCTGCGGAAGCGATTGGGTACGAATGCCGAAGCGGAAGTTGTCGATGAGGGTAGCGGAACGCGCGTATTTGTCGTGGAAGATATGAGGACGGCGGTCAGCGCGGCCTTTGCCGAAACGCCGATTGGCGGAACGGTATTATTGTCACCCGCCGCCTCGAGCTACAATCGATATAAATCCTTTGAGGAGCGCGGAGAAGATTTCCGCGCGGAGATTCTTAAGCAGGCGAAAAACTATCAATAATCTTGATGCGCGGTCGTTTGGAGTTGACTCGCGAGACGGGCGGATTGACTAATATCCCAGTCCGGTCAGAATCTTACTGATTTCTTTTCGTCCGCAGCCGCGTTCGATTCGGATCCGCCCCAGCGTGTGAAGTCCCTGGTCGGGGGTCGCCGCTTCGGGCCGAAAGGTTAAGACCGCGGTGGAATAACCGGCGCGTCCGACTTCCGCTACCGTAGCGTCGTTTAAACGTCCGCCGGGATAGCAGAAAGTCGTTACGGGACAGCCGAAGAGTTGCTCCAATTCTTCTTTGGAATCTTTGATGTGGTAAGTCAGCAACTTTTGGGAAAGATTTTCGAGAGTCGTATTCGTCATACCGCGTGAGCCGATCTCCATGCCGGCCCGTATCATTTCCCGTACCATATCCGTAGTAAGATATCCGGGCTTATCCAAAGCCTCAACAGTCAGGTAGAAGGTTGCCGTGCAGCCTTTTTCGGTCAAAGCCGGTAGTGCGTCGGTATATGCGGAACTAAAACCGTCATTGAATGTCAGAACGAGCGGTTTGGCCGGTAGCGGATGATCGTTTTCCCAGTGATCGTAAAGCTCCCGCATCGAAATTGTTGTTATGCCGCGCTCCGCAAAGTATTCGAGATGTTCAATGAAGTGTTGCGGGGAGAGATAAGCGGTGTTTTCCTGTTCGTCGCTGACAGAGAAGTACATCAGAATCGGTATCGTTTCGCGGCGCTCACGACTCGGACTCGGGGAAGGGTCTTTTGCGTCTTGCGATGTCGTTTTGGGAGTCGGAGCGGCGGTAGGTTTAGTCGTCGGTTTTTTTGTCGGTAGCGCGCTTGGTTTGGGCGTAGCGGTATGTTCTTCGGACGCGCTCTGCTTCGGTGACGATTTCAGCCATGACGGCAGTGCCCATTGACTTATATAAACAATCACAAACGCAAGGACAATTATTGCCAGCGCAATACCGACGATTGTCGGAGCCAGACGCTTAAACTTGTTTCCCACAGCCAAGTAACCTCCGTTTATAAGATTTTGCGGCTGATCCTATTGTATCATTACGTATGAAATTTTAACCGCTTGCGGCCTTTGTATATTTGCGAAGAATCTGCTACTATATGCGGGATAGATTGATGAAAGGAGCGAGGCAAACCACAGCATGAAGAATCTGCGTACAAGATCAGACGCGGCGGACGATTACCACTCGTGTAAGTCGGCCGGATACACTTGCCATGTGGATCCTCGCCGACCTTACTAAGTCTCTGTAAGTCTCTGATTAATTCAACACAGATTGAGCGTGTCGTTCTTTGCTACGGTTGCGCGCGTGTAAAGGCGTGTGTTGCGCCGCTCCGTGAAGGAGGCATGGGATGAGTGTAGAACTGGAAAAGAAAATTGCCGATTTCCGGGAATTGCTTGAAAAGCGTGATATGCATGCTTTACGCGAGTTCCTGTTGCCGATCAATGAGGTCGACATTGCCCTACTGATCGAAAACACCGGTCGCGAGGAGTCTGCGCTGGTTTTTCGCCTTTTGCCTAAGGAGATCGCCGCCGACGTATTTGCGAATTTGCCGATTGAACAGCAACAGGCGCTGATCGAGGCCTTTTCCGACCGTGAAGTAGGCGAGATGATCAACGCTCTGTATGTCGACGACGCGGTTGACCTGCTGGAAGAAATGCCGGCTAATTTTGTGCAAAGGGTCCTGCGTCAGGTTGGCAGCGGACGCCGCGAAGTCATCAATCACTTTCTGCGCTATGAAGAGGATTCGGCCGGCAGCCTGATGAC
>JAAZIX010000021.1 GCA_012800655.1 Clostridiaceae bacterium
CAACGGTGGAAGCCGCCCGGCACAATGATACGCCCGCAACTCAAACGCACAACGCGATCGTTATTGGTCACATAATAGCCGACCGCAGGTATACAGATCGTCGGCTCCCCCCAGGTCTCCCCCTCATCGTACGAGCGCCGTAGCCGCACACGACCGTCGTGGAATCCGTGCCGGACGAAATAGACCAGCCCGATCGAATCGTCCTGCATACGGAGCAGAGATACACTCATGATGTTCATGGCGTTGTTGTCATCGACTGGTGACAGTATCTGTTGCGGCTCGCTCCACGTCTCGCCGCGATCCGGGGAATACGTCACGGCAAGACATGCCGGCGCCGTATCACTGTGCGAATCGGCAACAAACTGCGAGTAGATGAACATTATCCGCCCATCTCGCAAATCTATGAATGCTCCTTCGCTGTTGCGAGGATTGCCCTCGCTCGGAGGCAAATCCAAAACTGTTTTTCCCTTTTTGTTCATTTTTTCTTTTCCTCACCTTCTCCGTAATCGGAAATAACTGCCGGCGGACCTGTTTTTTTGCAGATCAATAACCGGTAGCCCCGGCAAAACCACCAACATTATAGCAGAGCGCGGCATTTCCACAACTTGTGCACCGGAGCGAGCGTGGCTGTACGCTGGCGCGAGCACAACGTGGCGTTTCCGCGAGCAAGGTGGCAGACGCGGCACTTCCGCAAATTGTGCACCGGAGGCACACAAAAAAACCTCCACCCCGAATGAGACCACGGTTTGGATACTATTTCGAACTTACGGTTCAAGTCGAACCCGCGACCGGCGCTAAACTTACAGCTTAATAATTTTGCCGTTTGCCTCGGCTGCAGTCCAGCTACTGCGTTCGAGAGCGGAAGCAATGAGACGGTCGACATTGCCGCGGCGAACTTTGAGCGTCGTGGTACGGGGCATTTCTTCGTGTGTGTACAGTATGTAGCGGATGCGCTTGTAGCGTGGCAACGTGCTGTTGATCTTTTGAATCAGTCGGTCGCCCAGAGCCGCGAGTTCGGCTTCATTGATCACGGTTGTTCCGTCGATGACGAAGGCGGCGGTGGCGGCGCGTTCTTTATCTTCTTCGAGCGCGGCGGCCCAATATTCGTGTTTGAAATCGGGCTGAATCAGGGCGCAGACATCGACTTCGCCCTTATTTTGAGGATCCGGCTCGCCCCAGAGATAGGCTCCCTTGACCTCTTCCGTGGCCTCGAGAATGGTCTCGATCTCCTCGGGGAAGACCTTTTTGCCGCTGTGCAAGACGATCATGGACTTTTTGCGGCCGCTCAGCCACAGGTTTCCGCCCCGGTCAAAGTAGCCGATATCACCGGTATGGAGCCAGCCCTTGGAGTCGATGGCGGCACGGGTTGCGACCGTGTCGTCGAGATAGCCCAGCATTACGGATTTGCTCCGCGTCAGCACTTCGCCCTCGGCACCGGGGTTGGGGTCGTCGGTATCGATGGCGACTTCGACGTCGACGAGCGGCAGGCCGACACTGCCGGCGGGGTTGTTATTCTTGCGCGTGACGCTGACAACCGGTGAGGATTCGGTGAGGCCGTAGCCCTGCAGGAAGTCGATGCCGAAGTCGCAGAAATCGCGAATCATCCGCGCGTCGGCGGCTGCGGAGCCGGAGACTACCAGGCGGAGATTGCCGCCCAGAGCCTTGAGCACGCTCTTGAACAGAAGACGGCTGCCGCCGACGATACCGGCGTAGCGCAGGCCGCGGCTGACCGGCTTGAGAATACTGACCAGCGTGTTTTTACCCGAGCGGCGGATTCCGTCCATGACTCGGCGGTGGATATTTTCCATCAGGAGCGGTACGCCGATAAACAGACTTATATGCCACTCGGCGAGGTTTTTCGCGAGGTAGCGCAGGCCGTCCATAAAACACATTGTTGAGCAGGAATAGAGGATGTAGAGCATACCCGCGGTTCCGGCGAAGGTGTGATGCAGGGGCAGTACCGACAGGAAACGCTCTCCCGGCGAAGCGTCCAGTATGCCGGCGATGGCCATTGTGTTGGAAATCAGGTTTTCCTGGCTGAGGACGACGCATTTGGCAACTGAGGTTGTGCCGGAGGTGAAATAGAGGGCGGCGGCGATTTTGGGGTCGATGACGGCATCGAGCCAGACACGGTTGCCGGCGGCGAGTGCTTCCTGCCCCTCCTTGATCAGGTCGGAGTAGAGCACCGTGCACGAGTCGTTGAGCCAGGGCTCCAGGTCTGCGGCATATTTGGGATCGTCGGCGTTGAGCGGGTCGAGCAGGACGAAGAGCTTGACTGTCGGACAGTTCTGCTTGACTTCGTTCGCCGATTCGACGTCGGCCGGTTCGAAAATGTACACATCGGAATATGAGCGTTGCACTTGGGTCGCTACTTCGCTGACGGGGGCGCGACGGTCAATCGGGACGATGATGCCGACGCCGCCGGCGACGGCGAAGAAGCTGGTCACCCACTCATTACTGTTGGCGGAACGAAGGGCGATCTTGGCGCGGCCGCGCATGGCGGCGCTTGAGTAGGGCTCGTGCCTGGCGGCGGCGCGGCGTTGCTTGGGTGTGAGTTCGGGGATAAACGTGTCGAGTCGGAGGCGGAGAGCGGTACCCAGAGCCCGGATCTCGTCGCGCAACTCCAAGAACGTGCGGCTTTCTTCAAGGTCGTCCGGATTGCGACGGAACAAAGTAGCTTGTGTGTAGGGAGCGATACGACAGCCGCGTTCAATCAGATCAACGGTGGTCGTAATTTTCTCGTATGGGCGAATGGCTTTGCCGGTTACTATTTGCATAAATCAGTCCTCAGTTATTTCTTTTTAATTCAATCGGTCGATCTTGCGATCAGCCGTGAATCCGTTGCGGTCCCCTGAGTTTTATTTTTGAATTATAGCTTGCATTCCCCCCATGCATTTTCCATGCATTGTTTTTCCGTGTTACTTTTCTGTATTATCCTTACGCATTACCCTTTTGCATACCCTTATGCGTTATCGGTTGCGTTATCGCTACGCGCTATAAGTCTATAAGTCCGAGTCGTCTTCCCCTTCGTAATCCGAATCGTTGTCTACGTCGTCGTGGACATCATAATCTATATTGTCGTCCGTGTCATCATCGGCATCGCTTTTTATATCTGCCTGTTCTATATCTTCCGCGTCGTCTTTTGCGCGCGCCGATACGGGACGGGTTGCGGCGGAACAGACAGCTTCGCCGACAATATCGTCCGTATTGTCTTCCGAAGGCACGACGGCGCCGTCTACGATAAGGCCGTCTCGTGTGCGCATGAGAGTGACGCCCTGGGTTACGCGGCCGAGCACGGGGATTTCCTCCACCGGCATGCGAATGATCACGCCGTTGTCGTTGAGCAGGATCAGATCGTCGTCGTTCTTGACCAGGCCGATACCGGCGAGATTGCCGGTGCGGCTCGTCAGGCGATAGCAGAGCACGCCGCTGCCGCCGCGGTTCTGGACTCTGAATTCGCTGAGGTCGGTGCGTTTGCCGAAGCCGTTCTCGGTCACGAGCAGGAGCTTCTTGGCGGGGTCAATGCGCAGGAAGCCGGCCACATAGTCATCGTCGGCCAGGCGTATTCCCCGCACGCCCTGCGAGGCGCGACCGGTCGGACGGACATCGGCGGCGCTGAAGCGGATGGCCGAACCCTTATGGGTCACCAGGAAGAGATCGTCGTCTTCATGGGTCAGGATAGCGGAAAGCAGCGCGTCGTCTTCGCGCAGATTGATCGCGATTATGCCGCGGCGATTTATATTGGTAAATTCGGACAGATGTGTTTTTTTGACCTGGCCGCTGCGAGTGGCGAAGGTCAGATAGCACTCCGTATCAAAGTCCGGGATAGGCAGCATGGTTTCGACTTTTTCGTCGCCCTCTAATTGCAGGAGATTAACGATGGCCGTGCCGCGGGCCTGTCGGCCGGCGGAGGGGATTTGCCAGGCGCGCAGTATGTAGCCGCGGCCTTTGTCCGTGAGAAAGAGCAGTGTCGAATGCGTCGAAGTGACGAGCATTACCTCGGCATAGTCGTCCTCGCGGGTCTGCATGGCGGTGACGCCGCGGCCGCCGCGATGCTGCATCTGGTAGGTGTCGGTCGGCAGGCGCTTGACGTAGCCGAAATGTGTCAGGGTCACGACGACATCTTCGACGGGGATGAGATCCTCGTCCATGATTTCTTCGTCTTCGAAGGGATCGATGGAGGTGCGGCGTTCGTCGCCGTAGCGGTCGCGAATATCGATGAGTTCGTTGCGGACCGTCTCAACGAGCAGCGCTTCTTCGACCAGGATGCGACGCAGGTGAGTGATGCGCTCGACCAGTTCGGCGTGCTCGGCTTCGAGCTTATCGCGCTCAAGGCCGGTTAGGCGGCCGAGGCGCATGTCGACGATGTGCTGAGCCTGACGCTCGCTGAAGCCGAAGTTCTCGCTCAGCGCTTCCCGCGCCGCCGGTTCGTTCGCGGCCGCACGGATCACGCGGATAACTTCGTTTATGATGTCGATGGCCTTGCGGAGACCCTCGATGATGTGAAGGCGGGCTTCAGCACGGTCGAGGTCGAAACGGGTACGGCGCAGAATCACATCCTTCTGATGATTGATGTACAGCGTGAGGCAGTCGCGCAGTGTGACCGTCTGCGGCGTCAGCACGCCGTTGGCGTCCGGAACCAGCGCCAGCATGTTGGCGTTGAAGGCGTCCTGCAGTTGTGTGCTGCTATAAAGCTGGTTGAGCGTGACGTTCGGGTTGGCGTCGCGTTTGAGCTCAATGACAATGCGCACCGGGTCGTTGCGGTCGGACTCGTCGCGCACGAAAGATACGCCCTGAATACGTTTGCTCTTGACCTGTTCGTCGATTTTCTCGATCAGACGCGCTTTGTTGACCTGGTAGGGCAGGTCGG
>JAAZIX010000222.1 GCA_012800655.1 Clostridiaceae bacterium
AAAAATTATTTACTACGAAAAAACTACTCACTCTAATCCTGATCATTCCGGCGCTGATTCTATCCGCCTGTACCGTGGCGCCCGCCCAACCCGAAACACAGCCACCGACTCAACCGACCGACGCTCCGGCCCAACCCGTGCGCATCGCCGCGCTCAAGGGCCCGACGGCCATGGGATTGGCCGGAATCGTCAAAGACGATCCGAACGGCGAGTGTTATACGCTGAATTTATCTGCGGCACCCGACGCGATTCCGCCGCTGCTGGTTAAGGGCGAGGTCGATATCGCCTGCATTCCCGGCAATCTCGCCGCCGTGCTGTACAATCGCCAGCCGGAACTCCTGCAAATGATCGTGATCAACACCGTCGGGGTCCTCTATCTGACCGACAACGGCGGAACCTCCGTCAAAAAAATGGAGGATCTCAAGGGTAAAACCATCGTTCTCGCCGGCAAAGGCGCCACTCCCGAGTATGCTCTGAATTATATTCTGGATGCCCACGGAATTGACCCCGCCGATGTTAAGCTGGATTTCAAATCCGAACATGCCGAGGCCGTAGCCGCTCTGGCTCAGGGCAAGGCCGATCTGGCGCTCATGCCCCAGCCTTTTGTCACCGTCGCCCAAAGCAAGAATCCTTCGATCAGGGTGGTCATCGATATGAATACGGCCTGGGAAGAGGCGGCGCGCCTGAAAGGCGAGCCCGGTCGCCTCGTTATGGGAGTCGCCGTCGCCCGGCGCGCCTTCATCGAGGAAAATCCCGTCGCCGTTCGTCAATTCCTGGCCGATTACGCCGCTTCGCAGCAATTCGTCACTAGCGACACGGCCGGAGCCGCGGCGGTCATAGGAGAAATGGACATCGTGCCGCAACCAGTCGCTGTCAAGGCACTTCCCTACTGCGGCATCAGCAACATAGCCGGGGCGGAGATGCAGACCATAATGGACGGCTTCCTGGCCGCCCTCTTTGCGCAGAATCCTCAGGCCGTAGGCGGAGCGCTCCCACCCACCGATTTCTACTTCACGGACAATGAAAGCTGAGCGTAAAAATCTTCTCTGTCGCGCCGGAGCGATCCTGTTCTGGCTCCTGCTCTGGCAACTCCTGGCCGAGTTAAAGGTCTTTGCCTTCTTCCTCGCCTCGCCCGTAGCCGCGTTGCGCCGCCTGATTGAATTGGCGGCCGGCGCGCAATTTTGGTGGACGTTGCTTCTCTCACTCGCTCGCGTCGTCGGCGGCTATTTCATTGGTGCTACTCTCGGCGTCCTCTTCGCGCTCCTGAGCTTTTCCTTCAAAGCGGCGCGCTACCTCTTTTCGCCCCTGGTAACAACCGCCCGCACAGTGCCCGTGGCTTCGTTTGTGATTCTCCTGCTATTCTTCACAAATCAGGACAGCCTGGCTCTATGGGTTGTGGCGATAATCTGTATGCCGATCTACTATCAGCGCTTCCTGGCCGCCCTCGAGGCACAGGATTGCGAACTTCTGGAATTGAATCGGGTCTTCTCCGTGTCCGCCGCCAATAAATGGCGCCACTATTATTCGGGCGCATTCCTGCCCGCCCTGGACAATGCCGCCACCATTGCCGTCGGCCTGGCTTTTAAATCCGGTGTGGCGGCCGAAGTCATAGCTCTGGCCCGCAATTCAATCGGCTTGAACCTTTACGAGGCCAAAGTCTATCTCATACCGGAAAATCTCTTCGCCTGGACGATCGTCATTGTCGCCCTCTCCGCTCTGTTTACAAAGGCGATGAATCTTCTGCACCTGCTGTTGTGGCGCTGGAGCGGGCGCCGCTCACCCCTGGGCGCCGCCGTAACCGGAAGCAACACCTCAACTGGGAACAACACCCCGGCCGGGGGTAGCGCCGTGAACGGAGGGAAAGATGAATAGTCCGAAAGATCCCATATTCCGTTTCAGCGACCTGACTCTTTACCGCCCGAGCCGGGAAGAACCGCTCTTTCGCGACTTATCGCTGGAGGTAAATATCGGCGATCGCCTGCTTCTTATCGGCCCTTCCGGATCGGGAAAGACAACGCTCCTGCGCCTGATAATGGGTCTCGAACAGCCCGACGCGGGCGAGAAAGAGTTTTGGATCCCGGCCCGCCGTCCGTCCGCCGCCGGTGACCCGCCGCGGCAACTGTTCTCCGTCTGTTTTCAAGAGGATCGCCTCCTTCCCGGTCTCAGTGCCCTGGATAATGTGAACTATGTCCTGCCGCGAGCGGAGCGGAAGCGCGGCCTCGCGCTGACGACTCTGCGCCGCCTAGGTCTGTCCGACGTGGAAATTAACCAGCCGATCGACTTATATTCGGGCGGCATGAAGCGCCGGGTCGCGCTGGCCCGTGCCCTGGTCGTGCCGGCCTCTCTCTACCTGCTCGATGAGCCTTTCAGCGGTCTCGATCCGCAACTTCGGGATCGCACCCTCGATCTGATTCTCGAAACAGCGGAGCAAAATTCCGCCGCCCTGATCATCAGCGGACACGTTCCGGACTTGGCCGAACGGCTGAACGCGCGGGTCTTAAATCTTATTAGTACTAACTAACATTATTTTCATTTATTTCCTGTCTTTCTATGTGCAAACTCCCCTGTTGTATGGTATAATTTTGCCCGTTATCAGATCGGTCGGGTCGCATTGCGTATCGGCAGGCGTTCCGGAAAGATCCGGGTCGTCACTCCGTTCCGTCGTGACACTCTCACCGGTCAATATAGTTATGTGGAGGCATAAATGTCTAAGATCGACCTAAGTATGGACGCCTTGGATCCGGCCAAGTTAAAGGAGATCGACGCGCTCGTTGAGTCGCTTCCCGATCCTTCCGGTAGCTTGATCCAAATTCTGCACAAGGCGCAATCTCTGTTCGGTTATTTACCGCCGGAATTGCAGCTCTATGTGGCCCGCAAAGTAGGAGTACCCGCCGCCCGCGTCAACGGCGTCGTTAGTTTCTACTCTTTCTTCATTGAGAATCCCGAGGGAAAGTATAACATCGCCATTTGCCTGGGAACCGCCTGCTTCGTCAAAGGAGCGGCGGAGGTGTTGGAGAAGTTCCGGACGGAGTTGAATTTACCCAAGGAAAAATCAAGAACGGACGACGGCTTGTTCTCCATTGCCGAAGTGCGCTGTATCGGCGCCTGCGCTCTGGCACCGGTGTTACGTATCGGTGATAAGATCTACGGTCATGTAAAGCCCGCCGACGTGCCGGGTATTATTCAGCATTATCGCGATTTAGAGGAGGAGGGCTAAGATGAAGAAAAATTCTAAGACCAATACCGAGCAGTATACTCGCCTGAATTCACGGGCCGATCTCGATCGCCTGGCGGAAGCGAGCCGTGACCTGGTCAGCCTGCGTCATGAGCAAGCCGAGCGCGACCCAAAGCGTAAGATTCAGGTTGAACTCCTGGTCTGCGGCGGAACCGGCTGTCATTCGATGGAAGCGGGAGTGGTGATAGAAAATCTGCAAAAGGCTCTAGTTGATCATAATGTTGATTGGGCAAAGGTAGTTCAGGTCGGGTGCCTCGGCTTCTGCGCGCAGGGACCGATTGTTCTGGTCATGCCGGATAACATCTTCTACGTCAAGGTACAGCCGGAAGATGCCGAGCGAATCGTCACCGAGCATGTTATCAAGAACGAGATAATTAATGACCTGATCTATGTCGATCCGGAGACGGGCGAATACGTTCCCCATCACGCGGATATGAGCTTCTATCGCAAGCAGAAGCGTGTCGCGCTACGAAATTGCGGCCTGATCGATCCCGAGGAAATTTTGGAATCGATTGCTGTCGGCGGTTATCAGGCGCTGGCCAAATGTCTCTTTGACTATACGCCGCAGGAGGTTATCGACGTTCTCAAAGCCTCCGGACTGCGCGGCCGCGGCGGTGCCGGCTTCCCGACCGGTGTGAAGTGGCAGTTCGCCGCCAATAACCACGGCGAGAAAAAGTATGTGATATGCAACGGCGACGAAGGCGACCCGGGTGCTTTCATGGATCGCTCGATCATGGAGGATGACCCGAACTCAGTCGTTGAGGCGATGACGATTGCCGGCTACGCAATCGGCGCTCATGACGGCCTTATCTATGTCCGTGCCGAATATCCCGTGGCGGTCTGGCGTCTGCAAACGGCAATTCACGAGGCTAGGATGCTGGGCCTGCTGGGCAAGAATATTCTCGGCAGCGGCTTTGATTTCGATATTAAGATCAGCCTCGGTGCCGGCGCCTTTGTCTGCGGCGAGGAAACCGCTCTGATCCACTCCGCCGAGGGACACCGCGGCGAGCCGACCCGCAAGCCCCCCTTCCCCGCCGAATCCGGTTATATGGGTCTCCCGACCATCGTCAACAATGTCGAGACTTTCGCCAATGTCCCGATTATCATCACTAAGGGAGCCGAATGGTTCTCCTCCATCGGAACGGAACATTCCAAGGGCACCAAGGTCTTTGCTCTCGCCGGCCACGTGAACAATATCGGTCTGGTTGAAGTGCCGATGGGCACAACGTTGCGCGAGATCGTCTTCGAAATCGGCGGCGGCGTTCCCGACGGCAAGGCATTCAAGGCGGTGCAGACCGGCGGTCCTTCCGGCGGCGTCATTACCACCGAGAACCTTGATACTCCGATCGACTTCCAGAGCCTGGGGGCAATCGGCTCGATGATGGGCTCCGGCGGAATGATCGTCATGAACGAAGACAACGACATGGTCGAAGTCGCCCGTTTCTACCTCGATTTCACCTGCGACGAGT
>JAAZIX010000022.1 GCA_012800655.1 Clostridiaceae bacterium
ATATGCACCAGAACGGCATATTGAGTCACGTTCCAGTGGTTGGCCACCAGCATATCCTGCGAGCGCTGTTGCAGGATCGCATTCAGCCGCCCGGACGTGACATTAAAAGTCATGCTGTAAGCGCAGGGATAGAGATTCATCGCATGCAGGTCGGCATGAACATACATATTCGTGATAATCCGCCTGCTGTAGGGATTGTGCTTCAAATCGTAAAGCAAACGATCCACCTGATCGAACTC
This sequence comes from Clostridiaceae bacterium, assembly GCA_012800655.1. Taxonomy (GTDB): domain Bacteria; phylum Bacillota; class Clostridia; order Saccharofermentanales; family Fastidiosipilaceae; genus JAAZIX01. The sequence continues at coordinate 240 of JAAZIX010000022.1, forward strand.
TCCTTCCGCGTAGCGGTGCTTCACACCGAGCTGGTAGCCGTAGGCCAGACCGATCGTACCGTCCTCACCGGCCCAACTGTCCCAGATCGAGCTGTCCAGCTCACTAACCCGGTTCGACTTTTTTTGCCAAATCCAAAGTAGTTCATCGACCGCCTTGCGTAAAAACACCCGCCGGATCGTCTGAACCGGAAACTCGGCGGCCAGATCGTAGCGATTAACCAGACCGAAGCTCTTCAGCGTATGCGCCGGCGTTCCGTCCTCCCAGCGGGCACGCACCTCTTGTCCGACGCTGGAATTTCCCTCGCGCAGAATTTGGCGGCAATTGTCCTTGAAGATCTCGTCGGCTCTGCTCACGCTTACACTTCCCTTCGTTCGCTCTCCAGTACCAGCATTTTTATTAAGCTGTCGGCCGGCTGCGCTTCCATCTGTCCATGACGGCGGGAGCGTGCGGCCAGCTGGTCCTCTTCGATCTCGCGGTCACCCACGACAATGGTATACGGCACTTTCTCAACCTGGGCGTCGCGGATTTTACGTCCGACTTTCTCGTCGCGCAGATCCGTCTTAACACGTAGCCCGGCGGCCCGGAAGCGGGCGGCAAACTTCTCCACCGCCTCGTTATGCCGATCGGCGACCGCCAGTATCCGCACCTGCTCCGGCGCCAGCCACAGCGGCAGAACTCCCTTATGCTTTTCAAGCAACAAAGCGATCGTCCGCTCGTAGCAGCCTACGGAAGTACGGTGGATGATATACGGATAGCGCAACTCGCCGTCGGCGTCACTGTACTTCATACCGAACTTCTCCGCCAGCTGGAAGTCGATTTGAATCGTGATCAGCGTATCTTCCTTGCCGAATACATTGCGGATTTGGATGTCGAGCTTCGGCCCGTAGAAAGCCGCCTCGCCGTCGGCTTCCTCAAAATCGATTCCGCTGCGCACCAGAATGCCCCGCATCAGATTCTGGACGCGATCCCACTCCTCCGGCTCGCCTATATACTTACCGCGATCGTTCTCATCCCATTTGGAGAAACGATACGATACGTCGTCGTCGAGCCCCAGGTTCCGGAGCATGAAACGCGCCAGATCAAGGCAACCGTCGAACTCCGTCTCCAGTTGCTCCGGAGTCACGATCAGGTGACCCTCGGAAATCGTGAATTGACGCAGGCGGATCAGACCGTGCATCTCGCCCGATGACTCATTGCGGAACAGCGTCGCGGTCTCGGCCAAGCGCATCGGCAAATCGCGGTAGCTCCTGGTCTCGGTCAGGAAAGTCTGGAACTGGAACGGACAGGTCATCGGACGCAACGCCATCGCCTCGCCGTCCTGCTCGGTCTCGTCACCGATAATGAACATATTATCCCGATAGTGATCCCAATGGCCGGAAATCTTATACAAAGCCGAACGGGCAAACATCGGCGTGCGCGTAATCAGATAGCCGCGCCGCTCCTCCTCATCCTCGACAAAGCGGGACAGGATCTGGAACAATTTGGCGCCCTTGGGCAGGAGAATCGGCAAACCCTGGCCGATATAATCCACGGTCGTGAAAT
>JAAZIX010000023.1 GCA_012800655.1 Clostridiaceae bacterium
TATTGGCTCCGTCGTCGGTCCCCACCCCTTCCCGTTAATGGTGCGGGATTTCCAGGCTGTTGTCGGCGTTGAAGCCCGTGAACAGTTTATCGGCATGACGGGTGAACTTCCCGATGCGGTTGTGGCCTGTGTCGGCGGCGGTTCCAATTCCATGGGCATATTCTCCGGCTTCCTGAACGATCCGGTCGACCTTTACGGAGTCGAGCCCCTCGGCAGAGGCAGTAAGATGGGCGATCACGCGGCCAGCCTGACATACGGCGAAGAAGGCGTTATGCACGGCTTTAACAGCATTATGCTCAAGGATGAAAGCGGTGAGCCCGCCCCCGTTTATTCGGTGGCCTCCGGATTGGATTACCCGTCCTCCGGACCCGAACACGCTTTCCTGCATGACTTGGGCAGAGTTAAATACGGTACGGCAGGGGACGATGAAGCAATAGATGCTTTCTTCGAATTGTCCAGAATGGAAGGTATTATTCCGGCGCTCGAAAGCGCGCATGCCGTTGCCTATGCCAAGAAACTCGCCCGGACAATGGGTAAAGGCGCCATCCTCATCAATCTCTCGGGCCGAGGTGACAAGGACATGGACTATGTCATCGAAAGGTACGGCATCAGATAAATAACTGTCAAAAACGTGCGAAATACTCACGACACAGATAAGGACTGGACAGTGGTTGTAATACAATCGCTGTCCTTTTTCATATGCCTCGTATCAGTATAGGGCTTGCTAAATATGATAACCGCGAAACGGGAAGTAATACAGGAGTGTGTCACCAAGGATGGCGTAAAAGGATACCGTTGGTGACCGAGTTATTCTCACTCCGACCTGACCTGCTCGGCTATGGGGCGGCGGTACTCCAAGGCACAATAAAGGTATTGCAGGGCGAAGGACGTCACATAACAGAAGAGGATGATTAGGAGTATATTCAGATAAGGTACGTAGCGGAAAATCAAACCGTAGTCCGTGACGTATCTTCCCCCTATTTCGGTCATGAAAAGAGGGTTTTTGGAAACAAGGAGCAGAACCAGGAACAGGAAAACGATGAGTCCGGTGACAGTGGCGAAGCCGACACCCCAGACGTTTTCCAAGGCCAAGATCCGCGCCTGTTTTCGCAAAGTTATGCCCACCGCCCGTTGCATGCCGATACGACCGCGGTTATTGCGATACCAATTGCTCTGGTATAACCAAACCGCTGTGACAGATATTAGTGCTAGGATTACAGTTACCAGGTTGCGAACCAGGCGCAGGGTGCGGAGCTCGTCCCGGACATTCAGGGTTGTTTCGTAAAGACGCATGTACGTAATATGCGGATAGCTGTATTTCAAGGAATCCAGTTGAACGTGGCAATAGTCATTGGGCGCGACATCGCGGAATTGCATCTCCACCGAATTCAGTTCCGCCGGCAGGCCGACTTTTTTCAATCCGTCCAGAGTGCAGACAAAGCTGACGCTGAGCTCCGAATGGTATTTCGGATTACGGGGCGGGATGTAGACCTGGGCGCAAATGCGCAGGGGCAAATCCGTACGCACGAGGTGGCGCAAATCTGCGCTTTCACCCGGTGCGGGGAATTGGGCGAAATGCCAGGTCGAGAGCGGTATCTGCTGTCCGCATAAATTCGGCAAATCCGGCCGATTAGTCAACAAAACCACATGCTGACCATCCGATAATAATGCTTCATCCAAATTCCCATACTGAACCTGCGGCCGCCATTGCGCTAAATTCCACATGGGACTGCCGGAAAGACTGTATATGGA
>JAAZIX010000223.1 GCA_012800655.1 Clostridiaceae bacterium
ATACCCGCCTGTCTAACTACTTTACGCGATGAATATGATTATAATGAAACAGATATATGTGAGGCACTGTTGACGATAGCGGCGGTCGGCTATATTGTAATGCTAGCCGGTTCGGTTTCCGGTGCCGAGGCCGGTTGTCAGGCCGAGGTAGGAACGGCTTCTGCGATGGCGGCGGCCGGTATTGCCTATTTACGAGGCGGAGATCCGGATACATTATTACAGGCGGCTTCATTCGCCTTCGGGAATATTTTGGGAATGGTCTGTGATCCGATTCGTGGTCTGGTTGAATCTCCCTGTCAGCAACGCAATGTTATCGGTGCCGCAAATGCGATGGTCAGTGCGGATCTGGCGATGGCGGGAATTCGCTCCCCGGTCACTTTTGACGGCATGGTTGCCACTATGTTAAGTGTCGGTCGTCGGATGCCGGTCGACTTACGGGAGACCGGGAGGGGCGGCATGGCTCATACGGCTATTCTTGAGTGTGCCCAATGCGTGGGCGGACAATTTTGTTAAGACGGGTGTATTGCAGGTGCGCAGTCCTAAATCGAGGTTTTTCTGTATATTCTTGCTCATACTGTCCTTGCTGGGCAGCATGTTTATTGTTCGTCCGAGTCGAGCAGTTTTGAATATCGACCCTGCGGAGGTTGACACATATGCCGAGATGAAAACGGCATCCGTGCATTACGATATCCTCAGTAGTGGTCAGGTAGTGCTGCAGTATGATCTTTTGGTTTTACCGCGTCAGGAGTATCTCTCATTTCCGATTGATATTTTTTATCGTGAGGGTGCCGCAGTAATCATTGACAGTGTTCAGGTGGCTGTGGCAACAGAAAAGGATCAGCCGCTGATTTATCAGGATCTCCCCCCGGCATCCGGTGTCCATAATGCTCTCGATAGTAGCGGGAAGCCCCTCGCTCGCTATTACACCCTTTTTACGGGTACAAATCAGATTAATTTACTGCTTCGGGCACCGGTCGATACCGGGAGCAGGGTTCACTACCGAGTAAAAGCAACGTTGGATCATTATTTGGATGTCTGGGAAGACGGCTTGGCCTTCCAGTACACTTTGTTCGGAGGTAGCTCGGCCGGATTTTATGACTCGCTGCAAATAAAGGTCTCTTGGCCGCAGCCGATTGCATCGGATGAACTCAGCGTTTATTTTCAAATGCTAAATCCGCATTTGGGCTGGGTTCGTAATGGGAAGCTGGGGCGTTCTCTGAGCGTAGACATTGACACCGGGTTTCATCGTCCGGGCGGGTCTCTTGTTGATCCATTGGCCGATCATACAGAACCTGCCCCTGCTCCCTCTAGTGGGTCCGGCAGTACAAGCTGCAATATTGATGTTGACAGTTTTCCCAAAGGTTCCAATCTGAGTTTTATAGTAGCCTTGCCTTGGCGCTCTTTCGGAACAACCTACGAGGAAGCAAAATTACGTACTCCGAACATATTTATGCAATCACAAAAGATTGACTCCCAACAGGCGCAGGTGAGTAAATTTCGCCTGCAGATCCGCCAACTGGCTCTCTACACCAATTTGCGTGTGACCGTAAATATTATCGCCATAGTCGCCGCCGTTCTCTTTCCCATACTTCTGATTGCATTGATATTCACAAGGTGGAAGCGCCGGAAGAAACAGATCCGTGAACTGGTACGGGAGGAACATAGTTCAACTGTAGAATTACTGCTTGATATAGCAAGCGATAAGGCTACGCTATTAGCCTATCACGTGGGTAGCAGCAGTGGTATTCTGATGCTGTTGAATTTAATCGCGATGATTCGCAAAGGTTGGTTGAAGATTAAGCACAATAGAATTATTTTAAGCGAAAAATCGCATCTGTTCTTGTCAAACGGGAGCGGGGTAATTTCGGACGAAGTCGATTCAAATCAACATTTGAAGACCAGCAGTATTCAATTGCTAACGTTGCTGAGCAGTGTGATGCCAAGTGCAGGTACAACGAACGAGGAAGAGCGAGGCGGTCTTGCATGGTCAGACTTTAAAACGATTGCGACCGATTTAACCACGCGGATAAAATTCAGACGCGGACTGGCTGTTTTCCAGGATCTATTGCGCGAGACCCATAGTGCCGACGCGGAAGATCGGGGGTTGAGCCTGCGCTATGCTTTACCATACTACATATTAAGCGCCATATACGTACTGATAAGCGTACTATTCATGGCTCTAAACGGGAATTTATTATACTTGTTATTTTTGATTCCTTCGACGCTTTTTCTGGCTCTGGCACTATCTACGCACGTTCCCAAGCAAAATATGGCCATGTATAAGGTTCGAGCCCTAATACTGCGGGATCGTCTCCTGTTTGCCGATGACTTTTGGTCTGAGACTTTGTCGGAGCTGACGGAGCTGGATTATCTTACCACGGCCATTGCTCTAAACTGTTCCGAGGCTTTTTTAAAGCGCATAATTAACAACCAGGCATCCGAACTGCCGGATTCGAGAATTGAGGCCTTCGGCGAACGCCTATTGGCCGAGTTGAGTGAGTTGAATCTCTTTGTTGATGCAGAATCCGTAAACCGTGATTATACCGATATATATTTGTACTTGGGTGATGTTCTGGCAATTTTCAATTCGCCGGAGCTTCTTTCCGTCTTGGATAGGTGAGAACAACTATGTTACGAAATTGTTACAGAAAGTCGGAGGACTGTAACGCGGCAGTCCAATGCAACTGTTATAATTGGTTCGATATTCCGGATATACGGCATACCCGGATCTTAATTTAGAATATTGCGTAAGTGATGAAACGAAAAAAATTCGTTGCGAGGTAAATATGAGTAAAACAACACGTATATCGGCAGCGATTGCTTCTCAATTGAGCCCGACTGCCGGCTTTGTCGAAAGTTACTATATGGACGGTCGAGTCGTAAATCTGCGGAACAGATTCACGGAGTTGGTAATTGACCGTGAACAGAGCAGCAGTTGTTATGCACTGTACGGAACGAGAATATACCAGCAGAATTTTGCCCGGACAATTGAACTTGCCAACGATCTAATGCGCAGACTTTCGATACTGATCGGTGCTGCGGTTAATGAGAAAGTGGATGAGTATTCACCGGACTTGTTCCAAACGGCTTGGTAATTGACTTCGTTGGATGCCCCCGCTCCGACCGATTCCGGAGAACAGCCGTGGTTCAGCGGTTTTATTGTTCTGAACGGCGGGATTTCCGCCCTGACTATGGGCGACGGCGTTGCGCTTCTGTACCGCGATGATATTCTCTATCCCTTGACCAAATCCAACTTCAGAATCCAACCGTATGATTATCACAATAATACAGTTGACAATATCGATTATTACACTTTTGACGGACATCGGATTGCTAAGCACTCTCAGACTTTTCTTCTGAAGCCCAATGATCGGGTGATTCTCGGACGCGGCAGGGTATTCAGTCAAATAGGCCAGAAAGATCTATTGAAGATAGCGCATGAGGCCTTTGATGAGAGTGAAGTAATTAATGACTATCTGGGAATACTCGATAACCGCGCTCCCGATATTCCGGTACAAATCGCTGTGGCAAATATCATGCCGATGGCAGTGCCGCAACGCAGTTGGCGAGGAATTACTCTGGGCGGCCTGGGACGAGCCAATCAGGATATGATTCGCGCCGTTGCCGAAGCCACGGCCGGCGCTGAGGAGGCGACCACCGCAAATTTGAGGGCGGGAGCTGACTTGTCGGAATCTTACGATTCTCCGACGTCGCTACCCGTGGAATCGCCGGTTGATCCGGGTTATGTTTTCAATCCCGACGATCTCTTCCGCACTGCGGAGAGCGGCGACGGTGATGTCAACCGGGCAGTTGATGCGCCCGGAGCCAGAGTCGCCGACCACGGTGATACCTCGGAGAGTCACCCCAAGCTGATGATTCCCGATCTGACTCGTCGCCCTGTAGAGCCAACAGCACCCGATCGGGCAACCGGCTCATACAGACCTTTGACCGATATGGAGCCGGATGCAGACGATGCATCTTATTATGGCGATCCGACCTATTCAGCTGACGGGTATTACGACGATGATGAGTACGACTTTTCCTATGATAAGGATGACCCGCCCGCCGATTATGATCCGCGCGAGCGCCGTCCCGGACATAGGATGGCCATTTATGCTCTGGGACTCGTTTTGGTAGCGGTAATAGTTCTGATCATCTATTCACTGTTTAATAGAGGAGGGGGAACACCGGTCGGAACGGATGGCAGTACAACCACAACAGAGCAACCGATAGAATCGACCACGGTCGAAATAACCGAAACAACAGAGCCTCCCATTGAAACTACCGTGACTGAAACGCCTACAACTGCGCCTGCTCCAAGCGAGATAGTGGTTCACCCGACGATTAATGAGGGCGGCGGCATTGCCTGGCCGCAGGAACAGACGGTATATCATGTCACCAAGAGCGGCGACAATCTTTGGGCGATTACAAAATATTATTACGGTTCACGCCGAGCGAGTGAGCGCTATTACCAGATAATTCGTGAGGCAAACAGCCACCTTTTCCCCGACGGTAGCAATAATGTCGGGGTCGGCTGGACTATTGTCATTCCCGATCCGGCGACCGCGTCTACCGGCTAAAATATAATTAAGCATATAGTACGAAGCTCACGCCTTTTGCGCATATGCCGCAATGGGTGTTAGCTGCTTTTTCAGCATCCGTGTTTATGGTACAATCGCCATACAGTGTCTGGGCTTTACAGAGAGTAGAGGTGGATTGATGAAAGTTATATTACTTGAAGATGTAAAAAATCTCGGCCTTAAAGACGAGGTCGTAAATGTAGCAGATGGTTATGCTAACAACTTTTTATTCCGCCGCGGATTGGCCGTCGAAGCAACTCCCGCAAATTTGCGCGATTTGCAGAGTCGCCAAAACATACGCCGAGCCGGCGTAGCCAAGCAGTTGGCTACGGCAAAGGAACTTGCGGAGAAGCTAACGGGAGTTACCGTGAAGATTCCGATGAAGACCGGCGAGGGTGGACGTCTCTACGGATCACTGACGACTCAAAGTATAGCTGATGAATTAGACAGACAGGGCTATGAGGTTAATCGGCGCAATATCACGATCCATGAGAATATAAAAACCGTCGGAACCTACACCGTCACAATTCGTTTGCATACGGAAGTCAATGTCGATGTGCAAATCGAAATCGTGTCGGTGTAGCGCTCATAAGAATTCCGATATAGGAGACAATACCGGTGTTAGATGATAGTCGACGTAAGCGCTCCGGACGAGCGGATCAGAGGTCGGATTTCAACATAGACTTGACGAAAAAGGTTCCCCCGAACAATAGCCGCGCCGAACAGTCGGTACTCGGAGGAATAATGTCGGGTGAGCGCTATTTCAGCCGAATTTTCGGTCTTTTGACCCGTGACGATTTCTATGAGCCGGCACATCGTCTTATCTATGATGCGGCTCTTTCACTGGCGATGTCCGGTAAGCAGGTAGATGTAATTACGGTCAGCGATTATTTGACCTCAAACGGCAACTTGGAGCGGGCCGGCGATTTAGCATACATAGTTTCACTGCCGGATCAGGTGCCCGTTCTGGGCAATATTGAAGAATATGCCGAGGTTGTGCGTCAAAAGTCCATGTTGCGCAAGTTGCTTGCGGTTACACAGGAGATGAGCTACCGCTGTTATGAAGATGCTCAGGATGCCAATGCATTGATAGACTATGCGGCCGGACAGTTATATTCGATAAAAGATGCCCGTGACGGGGGAAGCATGGAGCAGTACCGGGCAATTATTGATCGCTTGATTCTGGATTTAAAGAAGGGTGATAAAGGTAAAAAGAAGCGGGTACGTACCGGCTTTGCCTCCCTTGATCGTGTTTTAGGCGGAATGGGACGAGGCACGTTGAATATTCTCGCTGCCCGTCCGAGTATGGGAAAATCCGCCTTTGCCCTCAATGTTGCCCAACAGGCGGCTCAGCTTTTCGGCATTACAACTGTTGTCTTTAGTTTGGAGATGAGCAGGGAGGAGATCGGACACCGATTATTGTCATCACAGGCGATGATTGATTCTTACCTGATACGTGACGGGAAGCTCGACGATAGCGATATGCGCCGGGTCGGTGATTCGTTGCCGACATACTATAATATGAAACTCTTCATAGATGACCGCTCCGGCACAAGCGTCATAGACATTGCCAGTCAATGCCGCCGTTTACGGATTGAGCACGATCTGGGCCTTGTGATAATTGATTACTTACAACTGATGAGTGGCAATGAGCGTTATTCCGGTGATCGTCAACAGGAGATTACCGAAATTTCCCGCTCTCTGAAGTTGTTGGCACGTGATCTGGATGTCCCGATTCTCGCCTTGTCACAACTCAGTCGAAATTGCGAACGAAGGGTTGACCGTCGTCCCATACTCTCCGACTTACGGGATTCGGGCGCCATTGAACAGGATGCCGACACAGTTATTTTCCTCTATAGGGACGGTTATTATACAAAGGATGAGAATGCTCCGAATCCGGAAGAAGAAGAGGCAGAGATTATTATTGCCAAAAACCGCTCCGGTGCGACGACGACCGTCAAAATGATGTGGCAGAAAAAGTATACCCGCTTCTATGACCCGGATCCTTCCGGTCGCGTGTCGGAAGGAGCACCGCTACGGTCAACACCTCAGCCCGAGATAGAGGATGAACCCGCTACGCAGGAAGAGACTACCCCGCCATGGCGAGAGATCTGAGAGTAAGCGGTTCGGCTTTCAAAACCCTCGAAAATGTCGAGGCCTTTATGACAAAAAACAAGTTGTGGCCCCGACCGATCAATCCCTTTGTGCTGAAAAAACACGCCTGTCGGGATAAGGACGCCGACGATGCCTACGGACATATTATTGTCGGTTGTTCCGGCGGATGCGATTCCGTGGCACTCACTCTTATTCTATACATGTTAACTCGGCCGCGGCAGATTCGCTTGCATATTGCGCATGTGGATCATCGGCTGCGACCGGAATCTCCCTTGGATACCGATTTGGTGCGCCGTTTGGCAGCGGAATTAGGGGTGCCATTTTACCTGCTCCGTGCCGATGTCGAGGGTTTTTCAAAATTCCGCAAACTGGGTATCGAAGCGGCTGCTCGGGAAATTCGTTATTTTTGGTTCGACGATATCAGACATAATTTGATTCAGGGTCGGATGCCGATTCGTAATCGTGTGTTGAATGCGGAAGAGCTGTTAGAATTGGCTGTGCTCAGGCATCGTCGCCGTAAAGCCTTGTATCGTCAGCTGAATTATCCCGAGTTCTACGAATTGGTCGAAGAAGCGGGGGAGAAGCCGTTTATTCCCCATCTAGGTGTATTTAAGGAAGATCCTTTACCGAGAAGAGGGTACGAAGCGCTGATCGCGGTCGGTCACCATATGGAGGATCAGGCGGAGACCGTTCTGATGAATATGGGAAGAGGTTCAGGTCTGGACGGCGTGATTGCCATGGAGCCGCGCCGGAATTTTCTTATCAGACCACTATTGAATACAAGCAAAGCCGAACTATCTGCTTTGATAGAACAATTGCAGTTCGGCTGGCGTGAAGACGGAACTAATGAGCAGCCGCATTGGCGCCGCAACCGGGTCCGCAATGAGGTTTTACCTTTGTTGGCGGATATATTCGGGGGCGACATTACCCGGCGAATTGCTCGCCTGGCGCAGAACACCAGGCCGGTCGGCGAGTATCTGGAAGCCGAGGTAGATAAATACTATCCAAAGGTTTTCCGTCTCTATCCCAAAAAGGGCAAAGACCGAATGAAATTCAATATGAATATCGTTCTGCCGATCGGTAATTGGACTTTTGACGCGGACGATTACTACTACCTATACGGGATAGTATCGGAATGGCGAAAGCTGCCGTACATTATTAAAATAGAACTTCTTCGCCGTCAGTATGAAGTTATGCTGGGGAGCAATCAGAATCTGAGTTCCATGCAGATTGATCAGATGTTCAACATACTTTATTCTTCCAACGTATTGAGCACACTCGATTTGGCCGACGATAATAAATTCATCCGTTGCGGCAATTTATTTGTGATTTATCCCAACGATCAGGAACATCTCGGACCCTACGGTGAAGAAGCGGGTGAAATAGTGCTGTGAACAAAATAGTGCTGTGAATTTGCCAAGGCGGTGACTTTGTTTTAAACTATGCGTTAATCTGGCAAGTGGTATAACGTCGGGTTGGCGGGGAAGGGAGAGCACGATGGCAAAGATAGTCAGGGATGTATTGATAGACAGAGAGAAGCTGGACGAGATGTGCCGCCGCCTGGGTAAGCAGATTACTGAGGATTATGCAGGCAAAAATCTGGTTATGATCGGGGTTCTTAAGGGAGCCTTCATTTTCATGGCGGATTTGGTTCGCTATATAGATCTACCGCTCCGTGTAGATTTTATGTCGGTTTCCAGTTACGGGAGCGGCACGCGTTCATCCGGCATTGTCAAGATTTTGAAGGATATCGACCAGGATATCAGCGGTTGTGATGTCTTGGTTGTCGAAGATATTGTTGACACCGGCCTAACGTTGAACAAATTAATTGAACTTCTGGCAACCAGAAATCCAACGAGTATTCATGTCTGTGCTGCATTTGACAAGCCCTCACGTCGAATAGTTCCGGTAGATATTCGTTATTGCGGTATCTCGATCCCGGATGAATTTGTTGTGGGCTACGGTTTGGACTATAACAATACATTCCGCAATTTGCCTGACCTTTGCCTACTGGGCGATGACAACTGAGATTACCGCTTCGTGAGGAGAAGATATGAGTAAACGCGAAACAAGACGTCCGTTTTCGGGAGCTTCATTTTACCTGATTATTCTCGTTGCTATAGTTGTGATAGCGTCGTTTTTTATGAGAACGGCACCGGGGGCAAATCGTTATCCGTATTCGGAATTCATCAAGCAAATTGAGAATAACAATGTGGAAACCGCTACAATCAGCGGTATGGATCTCGAACTCAGGCTGAAGCAGCCGATTCCTCAGACTAATATTAAAGTGCTGACAAAAACCATCTCGCCTTACTGGATGAGTGATCTGTTGACGATCTTACGTGCGGCGGCGGATGAGGGTACATTGACCTTCGATTATATTGAGCCTGTTAATTTCGGAGCTTGGATCAACGGTATCTTTCTGATAGTGATGCTGGCCGGAATGGGATTTTTCATATGGTTTATTTTCAGCCGGCAAAACATGGAAGGCCGAAGCGCTCTTAATTTCGGACGCAGCCGGGCACGCCTACAGGATCCCAGTCAAAACAAGGTGACTTTCCGCGATGTGGCCGGGGCGGACGAGGAAAAGGCCGAACTGATGGAGGTTGTGGATTTTCTGCGTAACCCGAAAAAATATTCCGCCCTCGGAGCCCGTATCCCGCGCGGTATTTTGCTGACCGGTGCTCCCGGTACCGGTAAAACTCTTTTGGCAAGAGCGGTAGCCGGCGAGGCCGGCGTGCCTTTCTTTTCGTTATCCGGCTCGGACTTTGTGGAGATGTTCGTCGGAGTCGGCGCTTCGCGCGTTCGGGATATGTTTGAGACCGTTAAGAAAAAGGCACCGGCGATAATTTTTATCGATGAAATTGATGCCGTCGGACGCCAGCGCGGTGCCGGCCTGGGCGGTGGGCATGACGAGCGGGAGCAGACCTTGAACCAGTTGCTGGTTGAAATGGACGGCTTCGGCCCAAATGAGGATGTGATTGTCATGGCGGCGACGAACCGCCCGGACATTCTCGATCCGGCTCTGCTCCGTCCCGGTCGCTTTGACCGCACGATCGTTGTAATGCGTCCGGATATTGCCGGCCGCGAGGCTATTCTTAAAGTCCACGCGCGAAATAAGCCTATTAGTAAGGACGTCGATCTCAAGGAGATTGCACGGATCACGCCCGGCTTTACCGGCGCTGACTTAGCCAACCTTCTCAACGAAGCCGCGCTGTTGACTGCGAGAAGAGACGGACGAGAAATTCAGTACACCGATATTACCGAAGCCGTGTTCAAGGTAATGATCGGTCCGGAAAAGAAAAGCCGCGTAATCAGCGAAAAAGAACGCAGACTTACGGCCTGGCATGAAGCGGGACATGCGATCATTTTACGTACGGTTTCCGAATCGGATCGGGTCGAACGTGTCTCGATCATCCCGGCCGGTGCCGCCGGCGGTTATACCGCACACAAGCCGTATGAAGACACGTATATTGCGACTCGCAGGATGTTGCTGGCAAATATTGAGACGGCCTTGGGCGGCCGAGCGGCGGAGGAGCTCTATTTTGACGAGATCAGTACCGGAGCGGCCTCTGATTTGAAAGAATGCAATTCCGTTGCCCGTGATATGGTTGTGCGTTACGGAATGAGCGAGCGCCTGGGGAATCTGGTCTTCACCAGCAATGAGGAAGTATTCCTCGGTCGGGATTTCGGCCATGTTAAGAACTACAGTGATGAGGTTGCCGGAATCATTGACGAGGAAGTGAAGCGGATTATTGATGAGGCCTATGAGCGCGTCAAGACGATTCTACGCCGCAAGTTCAAGGTTCTTGAGGCACTGGCCGAGACCCTCCTGGAACGGGAGCGCATTGAAGGCGACGAATTCGAGATCATATATCAGCTGAATACCACGGCCGAAGAAAGAGCCGAGGACGCCGAAAATGTCAGTGTCAGAGAGGTCACCGCCGAGGTTGCCGGTGAAGTATTCAAGCGTCGCGCCGCTGCTCAAGTCCAAGCAGATGACCGTAATGACGAACTTCTTCCGGACCCAGAAACAGAATAATGTCACCGGGCTGACAGCGTGCTGTCAGCCTTTTTTTTACATCTTCGTAGTCGGTACAAAATTCGGCTCTACCGCCGTCCTGATTTATGGCTTCAACCAGTAGGCGCGAACTCATGCCAAGATCGGATTGTTCACGGTCCGTATAGACTTCACAGATCAGCAGACTCTCGGATGCCCGAAGTGCCCGAACGTAATCATTAAAGAGCAGCTTTAGGCGGGTATATGTGAGCGGTTGGCAGACAGTATGTATCTTTCCGACCGGCAGACGTTCAACGGCTTTTAAAGTCGCTGTTATGGCACCCGGATGATGGGCATAGTCCGAATAGATTCTCGCACCGTAGAAAACGCCTTCATACGTGAAACGTCCTTCCACGCCGTTAAATGTATTCATCGCCAGAGCCGCGGCAGCAAGATCCAAATTCAGAGCCCAAACACAGGCCAGAGCGGCGACGGCATTTCCGACATTATGTTCGCCGGGAATTGAGAGACGGATTTCCGCTATTTCCCGGTTATCGGCGATTAGGGTGAATACAGGATAACCGCGATCATAGGTCAAATCACGGAAGCCTATGTCGGCTCCGTCCTCATAGCTACCGAAAGAGATGAGGCGCGGGGCGGTCAGGCCGGCATCCAAAAAGGCCGTGCTGATTTCTTCACGCAATCCGTCACAGCCCAGACCTTTGACCGGCAAAATCACAGTGCCGTCACTGTCGGTAAGCTGGGCAAAATCAACAAAGCTTTGCCGCAGGTCAGCCATATCTGTAAAACATTCCATATGGTCGCGGTCTATATTGAGGATACAGGCGACACTGGAACGAAAATGCAGGAAACTGCGATTATATTCGCAGGCTTCGGAGATAAAGAGATTATTACTTTCGCCGATATGGACCGACGAACCGTCGAAATCGGTAAATTGACCGCCCAAATGAATTGTTGCATCGATTTGGTTTTCGATCATTATATGGGCCAGCATTCCGGTAGTGGTGGTTTTTCCGTGTGTCCCGGCGATATTAACGACGTTGACATACTGACGTGTCAGGGCTCCCAAAAAGATGGAACGGTCGATAAGGGGAAATCCGGCCTCCTGCGTAGCGATGATTTCCGGATTGTTTGCCGGCACGGCAGCGGAACGGACGACTAGATCCGGTCTGAAGGTGAGAATATTATCCCTGCTGTGATAAGCGTAGATTGCGCAACCACGTTCGCGCAGACGTCGGGTACGGTCGGATGCATGCATATCGGAGCCCGCAATAACGAATCCCCGGCGCAAAGCTATTTCGGCAAGTCCGACCATACTGATTCCGGCTATGCCGATGAAGTAGATACGACTGCCATGTGACAGGGAAGTGATCGGTTCAAATTCATTCGGAATCATAATTGGCCCCCTCTGTAATGCTACTGGCATTCTAACATTTATTTATGCTTTAATGCTATAATGCCGTGGGACGAAGATAGGTGCACTCAGCTGGGACTATTTTCGATGTCATAGGAGGTGAGTTTTTGCCGAGAACGTGGCGTTTTAAAGGCGGGATTCATCCGCAGGAGAATAAGAATACCGCGGATCATGAATCGGTAACGATGCCTATTCCAAAGAGAGTAATTCTTCCTCTACGTCAACATATAGGTGCAATTTGCAAACCGACAGTAGAAGTCGGCGATCAGGTTCTGGTCGGCCAGGTTGTCGCGGACAGTACAGCGACAATATCTGTGCCGATTCATGCGAGCGTGTCCGGAAAAGTTGTCGGATTGGAGAATATCCCTAACGCAACGGGCGAACCGATGCCGGCGATGGTTATAGAAGCGGACAGGCTGCAAACGCCGGATCCTTCCATCGCTCCGATCACAACGAGAGACCCCGACGAACTTATCAAAGCGATTCGCGACTCCGGTTTGGTCGGTCTTGGCGGTGCAGGCTTTCCGACCTGGTTTAAACTTAAGCCGCCGCCCGGAGACAAGTTAGATATTCTTTTGATCAATGGTGCCGAATGTGAATCTTACATAACTTCGGACTATCGTGAAATGATTGAAAATTCACCCGGAGTTATTCGCGGCATAAAGTTAGTGCTGCATATTCTCGGAATTGACCGTGCCGTTATCGGTGTAGAAGACAATAAGCAAATAGGAATTGACCGCCTGATTAAGGCGTGTAATGACGAACCGCAAATCTCGGTTGTTCCTCTCAAGACGCGCTATCCGCAAGGAGGAGAGAAGCAACTGATTTATGCTTTGACCGGGCGTCGCGTTCCATCGGGAGGCTTGCCGTCAAGGGTTGGAGTTTTGGTTCTTAGTATCAACACGATTTCATTCATCGACGAATACATCACAACGGGTATGCCGTTGGTAAAACGGCGTGTTACCGTGGACGGAGATTGTGTGCGCAATCCGAAGAATGTCTGGGTTCCGGTTGGAACTCCGATAGCCGATGTTTTTGAGTTCTGTGGCGGTTTTACGGAGCCCCCGGACAAATTGATTATGGGCGGACCGATGATGGGAGTAACGCAATACTCCCTAAATAATTCCGTACTAAAGCAGACCAATGCCCTGCTGGCGATGACCAATCGCTTTGATCGCACACGGGATGAATATGCCTGCCTACGTTGCGGCAAATGCGCCGATGCCTGCCCGATGCGTCTACAACCATGGCGTCTGAACGCGGATATCCGTATACGGGAGTTTGAACGAGCGGGTGAACTCCATCTGTCGGATTGCATTGAATGCGGTTGTTGCTCTTACGTTTGTCCGTCCCAGATACATCTGGTTCAAACTTTCCGATTGGGCAAGGCGGAGTTGCAAAAGCTGAGAAAAAAGGAGAAGAACTAGTGTCGACCACAACTAAACAGGATTTGTTAAGTGTCGGCTCTTCGCCGCATATTCA